>CAUSPE010000025.1:0-29214 GCA_963533485.1 uncultured Streptococcus sp. | reverse complement strand
TTTTGGATGAAACCAAAACAGCTATGGGTATGCGGCTCTTGCGTTCTTGGATTCACCGTCCATTGATTGATAAGGAGCGAATCATCCAACGTCAAGAGGTGGTGCAGGTCTTTCTTGACCACTTCTTTGAGCGTAGCGATTTGACAGACAGTCTCAAGGGTGTTTATGACATCGAACGTTTGGCTAGTCGGGTTTCTTTTGGCAAGACCAATCCCAAGGATCTCTTGCAATTGGCGACCACCTTATCCAGTGTACCACGGATTCGTGCGATTTTAGAAGGCATGGAGCAACCTGCCCTAACCTATCTTATCGAACAGTTAGATGCCATCCCTGAGTTGGAGAGCTTGATTAGTGCTGCCATTGCTCCTGAAGCTCATCACGTGATTACGGAAGGTGGCATTATCCGTACGGGATTTGATGAGACATTAGACAAGTACCGTCGTGTACTCAGAGAAGGGACTAGCTGGATTGCTGAGATTGAGGCTAAGGAGCGGGAAAACTCTGGCATCAGCACGCTTAAGATTGACTACAATAAAAAAGATGGCTACTATTTCCATGTGACTAATTCGCAACTGGGAAATGTACCTGCCCACTTTTTCCGCAAGGCAACGCTGAAAAACTCAGAACGCTTTGGTACCGAAGAATTAGCCCGTATCGAGGGAGATATGCTGGAGGCGCGTGAGAAGTCAGCCAACCTAGAATATGAAATCTTTATGCGCATCCGTGAGGAAGTCAGCAAGTACATCCAGCGTTTGCAGGCTCTAGCCCAAGGAATTGCGACAGTTGATGTCTTGCAAAGTCTGGCGGTTGTGGCTGAAACCCAGCATTTGATCCGACCTGAGTTTGGGAATGATTCACAAATCGATATCCAAAAAGGGCGCCATGCTGTCGTCGAAAAGGTCATGGGAGCTCAGACCTACATTCCAAACAGTATCCAGATGGCAGAAGATACGAGTATTCAGCTAATTACAGGGCCCAACATGAGTGGGAAGTCAACATACATGCGCCAGTTAGCCATGACTGCGGTTATGGCCCAGCTGGGTTCTTATGTGCCGGCAGAAAGTGCCTACTTGCCGATTTTTGATGCTATCTTTACTCGTATCGGAGCGGCAGATGACTTGGTTTCAGGTCAATCAACCTTTATGGTGGAGATGATGGAGGCCAACAATGCCATTTCGCATGCGACCAAGAACTCTCTCATTCTCTTCGATGAATTGGGACGGGGAACGGCAACATATGATGGGATGGCTCTTGCCCAGTCCATCATCGAATACATCCATGAGCATATCGGAGCCAAAACCCTTTTTGCGACCCACTACCATGAGTTGACCAGTCTGGAGTATAGCTTGGAACACTTGGTCAATGTCCACGTGGCAACCTTAGAGCAGGATGGGCAGGTTACCTTCCTTCACAAGATCGAACCAGGACCAGCTGACAAATCCTACGGTATCCACGTTGCTAAGATTGCTGGCTTACCAGCAGAACTTTTAGCAAGGGCGGATAAGATATTGACTCAACTGGAGAATCAAGGGACGGAAAGCCCTGCTCCGATGAGAGAAACAAGTGCTGTTACTGAACAGATGTCACTCTTTGACGCGCCTGCAGAGCATCCTATCCTAGCAGAATTAGCTAAACTGGATGTGTACAATATGACACCTATGCAGGCTATGAATGTCTTGGTCGAGCTCAAACGAAAGTTATAAAAAGAATCCCACTCATGTATTTGTGAGTGGGGTTTTCTCTATTACTTTTTATGAGCCAAGAGTTGATTGATGTGGTCCACTTTTTTAGCTTCTCTTTTATAGAGAATAGCCCAGATGATGAGGTAGACAATAGCAAACTCTGGAATGAGCTGGAGATAGAAGGTCCAGTGGAAGGGGAACCAACCAGCTAGAGTTGCCAGTGGGACAAAGCCAGCCAGCATGAGGAAGAAATGGGAAAGTGTTGCACGGAGTAAGCTCCAGTCACGGCTGAATAAGCGACTGCCAAAGCTAAAGAGAACTCCGATAGCTGACCAGATGATCATACAGTAGAGCAAGACCAGGGCACCGTGAATCTGATGTTGCACCATCGCTTGTCCGATCAGAGACTCGGGGCTCAGCGGGGCATAGGTATTTGGGGCATAAATGAGTGAAAAAAGGATAGAGAGGATGAGGCCGATAAGAACACCAGCAGCTGCATCGTGAAAGATTTGTTTTTTCATAGTTCTAATTTCTCCTTGATGGTTTTTAGGTAGCGGCGTGAAGAGTAGGTGAAGCTTTCGTTTTTTAAGAAAATTTCAACCAGACCGTTGGGCGTGAGCTTGAGATGAGAGATGGAGTCGATATTGACGATTTCAGATTGGGAAATTTGGATAAAAGTGGTCGGCAAGAGTTCAAGAACCTGATAGAGTCGCAAATCAACGCTGTAGGTCTGAGATGCAGTTTCTGCTAGAACCTTGCGATTCTCGATATAGAAGCGTTGTATCTTACAAATCTTAACTAGATAGACCTGATCATCAATCTTTCCTTTGATTGTTTCTTTTTGGTCAAGATTTTCTGCGAACTCGATGACTTTCTGGACTTTTTCGGTCGGCTGAGGAGTTTGGACAATCAGCTTTTCCTCCTCGTAAGTCTCCTTAATCTGTAGTTCTACTTTCATAAATTTCCCTCCTTACATTTTATACAAGGTTAATCTCACTTCTTGTACACCTTTATTAATACTCTTCAAAAATCAAATTCAAACCACGTCAGCGTCGTCTTGCCGTACTAAAGTACTGTCTGCGCCTAGCTTTCTAGTTTGCTCTTTGATTTTTATTGAGTATACCACTATTTTACGACCCATGGCAAGAGCTTTTGTCTATGTGGAGGGATTTGGAGTCTATGTGGTATTTGCTTTTTCTGATAGTATCTGAAATATGGTATAATAGCACTAATCAATTTCTAGGAAAATAGATACAGAAAGGGGCTGAAAGATGTCTCATATTATTGAATTGCCAGAGGTGCTGGCAAACCAGATTGCAGCTGGAGAGGTTATCGAGCGTCCAGCTAGCGTTGTTAAGGAGTTGGTAGAAAACGCCATTGACGCGGGTTCTAGTCAGATTATCATTGAGATTGAGGAAGCTGGTCTTAAGAAGATTCAAATCACAGATAATGGTCATGGAATTGCCCACGATGAGGTGGAATTGGCCTTGCGTCGTCATGCGACCAGTAAGATAAAAAATCAAGCAGACCTCTTTCGGATTCGGACGCTTGGTTTTCGTGGTGAAGCCCTGCCTTCTATCGCTTCTGTCAGTGTCTTAACTCTGTTGACGGCGGTGGATGGTGCGAGTCATGGGACCAAGCTCGTTGCGCGTGGGGGAGAAGTCGAAGAAATCATCCCAGCGACAAGTCCTGTGGGAACCAAGGTTTGTGTGGAGGACCTCTTTTTCAACACACCTGCCCGCCTCAAGTATATGAAGAGCCAGCAAGCGGAGCTGTCTCATATCATTGATATTGTTAACCGTCTGGGCTTGGCCCATCCTGAGATTTCTTTTAGTTTGATTAGTGATAGCAAGGAAATGACGCGGACAGCAGGGACTGGTCAACTGCGTCAAGCCATCGCAGGGATTTACGGTTTGGCGAGTGCCAAGAAGATGATTGAAATTGAGAACTCTGACTTAGATTTCGAAATTACAGGTTTTGTGTCTCTGCCTGAGTTAACTCGAGCTAATCGCAACTATATCAGCCTCTTCATCAATGGCCGTTATATCAAGAACTTCTTGCTCAACCGTGCTATTTTGGATGGTTACGGAAGCAAGCTTATGGTAGGTCGTTTTCCACTGGCTGTTATTCACATCCATATCGATCCTTACCTAGCAGATGTCAATGTGCATCCGACCAAGCAAGAAGTGCGGATTTCTAAGGAAAGAGAACTGATGGCGCTGGTCTCAGAAGCCATTTCCAACAGTCTCAAGGAGCAAGCCTTGATCCCTGATGCCTTGGAAAATCTTGCCAAGTCGACCGTTCGTAATCGTCAAAAGGTAGAGCAGACCATTCTCCCACTCAAAGAAAATACGCTCTACTATGAAAAAACAGAACTCTCAAGACCTAGTCAAGCTGAGGTGGCTGATCATCAGGTTGAATTAACTGAGGAAGGTAGGGACCTAACCCTGTTTGCCCAGGAAACCTTGGACCAGTTGACCAAGCCAGCAAAACTGCATTTTGCAGAGAGAAAGCCTGCTAACTACGACCAACTAGACCACCCAGAGTTAGATCTAGCTAGTCTCGATAAAGCCTATGATAGGTTGGAGAGAGAAGAAGCATCCAGCTTCCCAGAGTTGGAGTTTTTCGGGCAAATGCACGGGACCTATCTCTTTGCCCAAGGTCGAGATGGGCTCTACATCATAGACCAGCACGCCGCTCAGGAACGGGTCAAGTATGAGGAATATCGAGAAAGTATTGGGAATGTTGACCAGAGCCAGCAACAACTCCTAGTTCCCTATATCTTTGAATTTCCTGCGGATGATGCCCTTCGTCTCAAGGAAAGAATGCCTCTCTTAGAGGAAGTAGGTGTCTTTCTAGCAGAGTATGGAGAAAATCAATTTATCCTTCGGGAGCATCCTATTTGGATGGCAGAAGAGGAGATTGAGTCAGGCATCTATGAAATGTGTGATATGCTCCTCTTGACCAAGGAAGTTTCTATCAAGAAATACCGAGCAGAGCTGGCTATTATGATGTCCTGCAAGCGGTCTATCAAGGCCAACCATCGCATCGATGACCACTCCGCCAGACAACTCCTCTATCAGCTCTCTCAATGTGACAATCCTTACAACTGTCCCCACGGACGTCCTGTTTTGGTGCATTTCACCAAGTCCGATATGGAAAAAATGTTCCGACGTATTCAGGAGAATCATACCAGCCTACGAGAGTTGGGGAAATATTAAGAACACAAAAAGCCTTGGTTCCTTTTGAACAAGGCTTTTTAGCTTTTCTAAGGTGGAAACTTTGATTGAGCATGGCTTACTTGACATGAGATTTACACTTGCTTGACAAGACCAGTCCTACAAAAAGTGTTGTAGAAACTGAACTAGGTGATTCAAGATTTTGTAGAGTCGTCTTGGTCTAAAGGATTCTC
Organism: uncultured Streptococcus sp.; assembly: GCA_963533485.1. Taxonomy (GTDB): domain Bacteria; phylum Bacillota; class Bacilli; order Lactobacillales; family Streptococcaceae; genus Streptococcus. The sequence continues at coordinate 24,120 of CAUSPE010000025.1, read as the reverse complement.
AAGACCAATCACCCTATCAAGATAACGTTGTTTGGTTTTGAGAGCCTTATTGATAGCAATCGCTGAAGCAATCAATAGAACAAAGGTTAGCCAGATCCAAGCAGTGAATTGGGCTGGGAAACTAGAACCGGCTAAAAAGAGATAGATAGCTAGAGCCAATACGAAAATATAAATCACTTGCCAGAGGCCAAAAGATTTAACTTCTTTATAGTATTTGTCCTTATCTTCCTCCAAAATCACTGCCGTGGAAGATTTTTCAGAGTTTTCATCCAGTAAGAGATAGTCAGTTGTCACTTGAAAAATCTTGCTTAATTCAACAATTTTTTCTATTTCAGGAAGGACTTGTCCAGACTCCCATTTTGAGATGCTTTGCCGAGAAACATTGATTTGTTCTGCTAGCTTTTCCTGGGACCAACCTTTTTTCTTTCTGAGTTCAAATAGTTTTTCTGCGAGTTTCATCATTCTATCCTCCTTTTTCTACCTCTATCCTAACAATTTTTACTTATAATGAGAATACAATCTCCTGTACTATTTGTCAACCAGAGGTTGCACCTTTTGTTGCAGTCTGTCTTAGGGAAATATGGTATACTAGATAGGCAAAATAAGGGAGAAAAATTATGTACGAATATCTAAAAGGAATCATTACCAAAATCACTGCTAAATATATCGTCCTTGAGGCAAATGGTATCGGTTATATCTTGCATGTAGCCAATCCCTATGCTTACTCAGGTCAGGCCAATCAAGAAACTCAAATTTATGTGCACCAAGTTGTCCGTGAGGACGCGCATCTGCTCTACGGTTTTCGATCAGAAGATGAGAAAAAACTCTTTCTTAGTCTGATTTCGGTTTCTGGGATTGGTCCTGTGTCAGCTCTTGCTATTATTGCTGCCGATGACAATGCTGGCTTGGTTCAGGCGATTGAAACTAAGAACATCACCTACTTGACTAAGTTCCCTAAAATCGGTAAGAAAACTGCCCAGCAGATGGTGCTGGACTTGGAAGGCAAGGTAGTTGTGGCTAGTGATGACCTTCCTGCCAAGGTGGCAGTGCAAACCAGCGTTGAAAACCAAGAACTGGAAGAAGCTATGGAAGCCATGTTGGCACTGGGCTACAAGGCGACTGAGCTCAAGAAAATCAAGAAATTCTTTGAAGGAACGACAGATACAGCTGAGAACTATATCAAGTCGGCCCTTAAGATGTTGGTCAAATAGGAGAAGAGTATGACAAAACGCTGTGGTTGGGTTAAAATGAACAACCCATTATATGTGGCCTATCATGATGAGGAGTGGGGCTACCCCCTCCATGATGACCAAGCATTGTTTGAGTTATTGTGTATGGAAACCTATCAGGCTGGTCTATCTTGGGAAACGGTACTAAACAAACGCCAAGGATTCCGAGAAGCCTTTCATGGCTATCAAATTCAAGCGGTCGCGGAAATGACAGATGGGGAGTTGGAAGCCTTGTTAGAGAATCCAGCCATCATCCGAAATCGTGCCAAGCTCTTTGCGACGCGTGCCAACGCCCAAGCATTTTTACAAATCCAGAAAACCTTTGGCTCTTTTGACGCTTATCTCTGGTCCTTTGTTGAGGGAAAAACGATCGTGAATGATGTTCCTGACTATCACCTAGCACCTGCTAAAACAGCCTTGTCTGAAAAATTAGCTAAAGATCTAAAAAAACGAGGTTTCAAGTTCACAGGTCCAGTCGCCGTTTTAGCTTTTCTACAGGCGGCAGGTCTGATAGATGATCATGAGAATGATTGTGAGTGGAAAAGCGGAAGTTAGTGAGTCCAAGCGTCTAACTATCTGAGAATATAGAAAAAGCTGAGAAATTCCTCTCAGCTTTTTCATTATATGCTAGTAATTTTTATAGTGCAGTAAGAAATGTCAGTCCACCTAAGACAACGCCAGCTGAGTTTGGAATAATTAGTATCCAATCCTTCTTAGGCTCTTTTGTCCATCCGTAAATAACCCAAATTAAACAAGACACTGCTGCGGATAAAGGCTGGAATGGTTGAGCTTTGTTGCCTTGTAAATTGGCAAAAATTTGTGGGATGTAGGCGATAAATACAATAATCCCGATAAAGGCTCCAATTGAACCGACAATTTGATTTATTTTTTGTTTAGTCATATACACCTCCTCTAAAAAGATATCATAGAAATAAGCAAAATGCAATAAATTCAGACACAAATTGTAACGAAAATCAATACCAAAGCACAAAAATGGAGAAATTGTTTATTTTTTATTATAGTCAAAGCGAATGACTTGCTCCTGTGCATCTACATAGGCGTGAACGCCAAAGGGTACAATGGCTCTTGGTGTGGCGTGACCGACATTCAGATTATAGACAATCGGGATATTGCTGTCAATGATATCCAATAGTGCTTCCTTGTAGTCGTCATAGAAGGCTTCATCCATAGGTTTTCCGACCAATAGTCCACTGATGACCTCAAATATCCCCGTTTCTTTTAAAGCCTGCACCATTTTTTTGAAATCATCAGGTTCAGGCTTTTCTTGACTTGTTTCTAGCAATAGAATCTTTCCTTCCCAGTCGGATAAGTCAGGGAAAAGTTTGTATTTTTGGCAGAGATCTGCGCTATCTGCGTGTAGAGAGTTGTCAAAAATATCGTAGAGAGACTCAAGACAACCACCGAGGATTTCTCCCTCAAACTGGGTATTTCCTTGTAACAAATCAAAACCTGTATTTATATGACTGAGACGAGGTGTTCCCAAAGCTTTGGGACTGAAGTCAGTTCTTTCCTCATACCAAACGTCGCTAGGGCGGATTTCTGAGATTCTTCCAGTCTCAATCAGTTCTTTAAAGTAGTGTAGGGTGTAGGGCAACATCTCCTTGTCTAATTCACAAATGTCTGCTAGAAAGGATTGCCCATAAAAAGTCTTGACCCCTAGTTTATGCAACATAAGGTGATTCATAGTGGTATCCGAGAAGCCAAGAAACATCTTTGGTTTGATAACCTTTTGGAGTTGGTCATTTTCAAAAAGATAAGGTAGCAAGCGATAGGTATCATCCCCACCGATGGCGCAGAGGATCATGTCGATGCTATCATCCGAAAAGGCCTGCATCAAATCCTCTGCACGTGCCTCTGGATGGTCTTTGATAAAGTCTAACCCTTTTAGCGAATGGGGCAAAAAGATAGGATTGAGTCCCAAATCCTTGAGACGTTGGAGACCCAAATCGACTTCGTGTTTGACAAAATCCTCTCCGATAACACCACTAGACAAACTAACAATACCAATAGTAGAAACCATATCTCATCCTCCTAGAAATAGATTGAGCCTATTTTATCACAAATGGTGAGAGAAAACTACAAGAATGAGACTCAGAAGTTCTGTTGGATCTCAAGAAAGCAAGTGAAAAAGCAACCGCCTATGCAGTTGCTTTTCGTTTTTCTAATCTCGCTAGATATGAGTTACTTGGTCAACTCTTGATTATAGGAGAGAGCTAAATCAATCCAGTAAGGCAATTCTTTTTGTCCTTCTATATCTAGGTCTATATAGCCATGATAAGGTCGCCCTCTCATCAATGTAGTACGAGCTCCTGTTCGGGGTAGAACTTGCTTCTCCATTTCCTTGCCAATTCTGACCATAACCAGCTCATGATTTCTGGAACTGACAGTAAGAGCCATTTTCCCACGAATCATAAATGCTAGGCCACCAAACAGCCTCTTTTCTTCTAGCTCTTCTTCGAAAATTTGGGGAGGAAGTTTGAGCGCTAGAATTTTTCGAATCTGCTGAGCTAAAGATTGACTATATGCCATAGCTTTTCACTTTTCTTAATAACGGGATGGGCCCGCGCTTGCGCTTCGGATATTGAAACGTTTCTTGAGATAGAAGCGAAGAGCGAGAAGGGCAGCTCCCAGGATAGCCAAAGGCAATGGAGCAAGGACTGGATTGAGGTTGGCTGGTAGGAAGCTTGTTGCAAAGAAGACAACCAACCAAAGGACCATAGAGGCCAGAATAACGAGGATTGATTTCCAGAAAGGAGGGCGCTGGCTACGATCTGTGTCTGGTCCATAGTACTGGTAGACAAAGTAGTACATCAAGTAGAAGGCAAGTCCTCCTACAAGTCCAACCAACAAGAGGGTAATCAACCCATAGCCAATAGCCTGATCTGTAGAGAAGAAGGTAGTCAGAGCGCTAACCAATGCAAAGAGACTGGTGATAAAAAGGGCTGAGTCCATAATCATGAGTTTTGGATCATCATTTTCTTTTGGATGCTCTTTTTCATATTGCTCTTTGACAGTGAAGCTATGAGCCCAGTGAGTTGGAGCACCGTAGAGGGAACGAGCTGTTGTTCCTTTGGCTTGCTCTTCAAGGATTTTAGGAATAACTTCCTCAAAAACAGCCTTGATTTCAGCGTCTGTTTTACCATCTTTGATAAATTGTTGGGTAGCGATGTGGATAAACTCTTGGTTTTTCTTAGTTAATTTTTGTAAATCAATCTGAGACATAGGGATTCCTCTTAGAACCATTTTTTATGGATGAGATAGAGAGTGAGCGAAACACTCATAGCAAAGGCGATAAAGACGATTAACCAGAAGGCATGAGGCTCACCGTTCAGAGGGATTTCATTATCCTTAAAGTTCATCCCGTAGGCTGAGAAGATCATGGTTGGGACAGACATAACGATGGTCACGAGAGCCAGGGTCTTCATGATGTTGTTCTGGTTGTTGGAAATGATAGAGGCAAAGGTCTCTGTCATAGAGTGAAGGACATTTCCATAGATATCTGCCATCTCGATGGCCTGTTGGGTTTCAATCAGAGTGTCTTCGAGTAGGTCTTCGTCTTCTAGGTATTTCTTGATATTGCTGGTTGCGCTGGTCAATTTCTTAATCACGCGCTCGTTCGTCTTAAGTGAGGCCTTGAAATAGACGATGGTCTTTTCCAATTCCATGAGTTCGATCAGTTCTTCGTTTCGAGTAGATTTGTGAAGTTGACTTTCGATTTGTTCACTCTTACGGTCGATCGAACGAAGGGCCGTAAGGTAAAGTTCAGCGTTGCGGTAGAGAATCTGGAAGATAAAGCGTGAACGCATGAAGGTGTAAAAGTTGCGCAGTCTACGGTTGATAAAGACATCGAGAACAGGGAGGGCTTCCAAGCAGGTGGTGATAATGGTTTCCTCTGTGATGATAATCCCCAGCGGAATCGTAACGTAGTAGGTACGATTGTTTCTTTCCTCTGTGATGGGAACGTCCACGATGATCAAAGTATACTCATCTTCGATGGTAATACGGGACATTTCTTCCGCATCGAGCGGTGCTCGAAGGTCGGCAATGTCAATGTCGAAGGCGTTAGCGATTTCCAACGATTCATTTTGTGTAGGATTGACGAGGTTGATCCAAGTACCCGGTTCAAGCGTGTCGATCTCTTTAAATTCCGTTGTTGTTGAGAGAAAAACTTGTTTCATATCCCCTATCCTTTCCTACTATTCAGTGATTCATTTTTTGCACCGTACTATTATACTATAAAAACAGCTTTTTGGGTAATAGAATTTCACATTTTTTGGTATAATGGAAAGCAATAATGGACTAGAAAGAACAAAGATGCAAGATAAAATTGTGATTCATGGGGCACGTGCCCATAACTTAAAAAATATTGATGTGGAGATTCCGCGAGACAAGCTGGTTGTTGTGACTGGTTTGTCAGGGTCTGGGAAATCCAGTCTGGCCTTTGATACCCTCTATGCGGAGGGCCAACGTCGCTATGTAGAGAGTTTGTCAGCCTACGCTCGCCAGTTCTTGGGCAATATGGAAAAACCAGATGTGGATGCCATTGATGGCCTCAGCCCAGCTATTTCCATCGACCAGAAAACCACCAGCAAAAACCCTCGTTCGACCGTGGGAACCACGACTGAAATCAATGACTATCTGCGTCTCCTCTACGCACGTGTGGGGACGCCTTACTGTATCAACGGGCATGGGGCTATCAAGGCTTCTTCTGTAGAGCAAATCGTGGATAAGGTCTTGGAATTGCCAGAACGCCAACGTCTGCAAATTTTAGCTCCTGTCATTCGTAAGAAAAAAGGGCAACACAAGAGCATCATTGAAAAGGTTCAGAAAGACGGCTATGTCCGCGTCCGAGTGGATGGGGAAGTCTATGATGTGACCGAAGTGCCAGAGTTGTCCAAGAGCAAGCAACACAATATCGATGTCGTGGTAGACCGTATTGTCATCAAGGAGGGCATCCGTAGCCGTCTCTTTGACTCCATTGAGGCTGCCCTTCGTATAGCAGAAGGCTATGTGATTATCGACACTATGGACGATTCGGAGTTGCTCTTTTCTGAGCACTATGCCTGCCCGGTTTGTGGTTTTACCGTACCAGAGCTAGAGCCTCGTCTCTTCTCCTTCAATGCTCCTTTTGGCTCTTGTAGTGAGTGTGACGGTTTGGGTATCAAGCTGGAGGTGGATGTTGACTTGGTGGTTCCTGATACCAGCAAAACCTTGCGTGAGGGAGCCTTGGCACCTTGGAATCCTATCTCATCCAACTACTATCCAAACATGCTAGAGCAGGCCATGACAGCCTTTGGAGTGGATATGGATAAGCCCTTTGAGGACTTGTCAGAAGAAGATAAGAACTTGATTCTCTACGGCTCGGATGGCAAGGAATTCCATTTCCACTATGAAAATGAATTTGGCGGTGTGCGCGATATCGACATTCCGTTTGAGGGAGTTGTCAATAATATCAAGCGTCGTTACCATGAGACTAACAGTGATTACACGCGCACCCAAATGCGCCTCTACATGAATGAGCTAACCTGCGGAACTTGCCACGGCTATCGTCTCAATGACCAGGCCTTGTCTGTCCGTGTGGGTGGGGAGCAAGGACCACATATCGGAGAAATTTCGGACCTGTCTATCGCAGACCACTTGGAGTTGGTGAGCCAGCTGACCTTGTCGGAAAATGAAGCCATTATTGCTCGTCCTATTCTCAAGGAAATCAAGGATCGCTTGACCTTCCTCAATAACGTGGGACTCAACTATCTGACCCTGTCACGTTCGGCAGGAACCCTTTCAGGTGGTGAGAGTCAGCGTATTCGCTTGGCAACCCAGATTGGGTCCAACCTATCAGGTGTCCTCTATATCCTGGATGAGCCGTCCATTGGTCTTCACCAGAGGGATAATGACCGCCTGATTGCCAGTCTGAAGAAGATGCGTGACTTGGGCAATACTCTCATCGTGGTGGAACACGATGAAGATACCATGCGCGAGGCGGATTATCTGATTGACGTTGGTCCGGGTGCGGGAGCATTTGGTGGGGAAATTGTCGCTGCAGGTACGCCTAAGCAGGTGGCTCGCAACAGCAAGTCTATCACAGGCCAGTACTTATCAGGAAAACGAGCGATTCCAGTACCAGAAGAGCGTCGTGCCGGAAATGGTCGTTTTATCGAGGTGACGGGTGCGCGTGAGAACAACTTGCAAAATATCACTGCTCGCTTTCCACTAGGAAAATTCATCGCAGTGACAGGTGTATCGGGTTCAGGTAAGTCGACCTTAATCAACAGCATTCTCAAAAAAGCCATTGCCCAGAAGCTCAATCGCAATTCAGACAAACCTGGTAAGTTTAAGACGATTACAGGGATTGAGCATGTAGACCGCTTGATCGATATTGACCAGAGCCCAATCGGACGAACGCCGAGGTCCAACCCAGCTACCTATACGGGAGTTTTTGACGATATACGAGATCTCTTTGCTCAGACAAATGAAGCTAAGATTCGAGGCTACAAGAAGGGCCGTTTCAGTTTCAACGTCAAGGGTGGTCGCTGTGAAGCCTGCTCAGGTGACGGGATTATCAAGATTGAGATGCACTTCTTGCCAGATGTTTACGTGGCTTGTGAAGTCTGCCACGGGACTCGCTACAACAGTGAAACCCTAGAAGTCCACTATAAGGAAAAAAATATCTCGCAGGTCTTGGACATGACCGTCAACGATGCGGTGGAATTCTTCCAACATATTCCGAAAATTCAACGCAAACTTCAGACCATCAAGGATGTGGGACTGGGCTATGTAACGCTAGGGCAACCGGCTACCACCCTTTCTGGAGGAGAAGCTCAGCGTATGAAGTTGGCTAGTGAACTCCATAAACGCTCGACAGGTAAATCCTTCTACATTCTCGATGAGCCAACTACAGGGCTTCACACTGAGGATATCGCTCGCTTGCTTAAAGTCTTGGCTCGCTTTGTCGACGATGGAAATACAGTCCTCGTCATTGAGCATAATCTGGATGTCATCAAGACGGCAGACCATATCATCGATTTGGGTCCTGAGGGCGGTGTTGGTGGAGGAACCATCATTGCAACAGGAACTCCAGAAGAAGTAGCGGCCAATAAAGCCAGCTACACAGGACACTATTTGAAAGGAAAGTTACATCATGAATAAACGTGTGCAAGCATTTCTAGCTAAAATGCAAGAAAAAGAACTAGATGGTATCATCATCAACAACCTTAAAAACGTCTATTATTTGACTGGTTTTTGGGGTTCAAATGGAACAGTCTTTATCAGCCGTGACCGTCAGGTTTTGGTGACAGACTCTCGCTATATCATTGCAGCTAAGCAAGAAGTGACAGGTTTTGAGATTGTGGCTGACCGCGATGAATTGACTGTTATTGCAGGCATTGTTAAGGATATGGGCTTGTCTCGCGTCGGTTTTGAGGACGAGATTTCGGTCTCTTATTACCATCGTATGCAGACTGCTTTTGTAGGTTTGGACTTGCTTCCGCAGACTCAGTTTGTTGAAGCGCTTCGTATGATTAAGGATGAGAAGGAGATTGCGACTATTCGCAAGGCTTGTTCTATCTCAGACCAAGCTTTTCGCGATGCGCTTGATTTTATCAAACCTGGAAAAACTGAGATCGAAATTGCCAACTTCCTTGACTTCCGCATGCGGGAGCTAGGAGCGGCAGGCTTGTCTTTTGATACCATTTTAGCAAGTGGTATCAACTCTTCCAAACCTCATGCTCATCCAATGCACAAACCGGTTGAAGCGGGAGAAGCTATTACCATGGACTTCGGATGTCTCTATGACCACTATGTCAGCGATATGACACGGACCATCTATCTAGGGCATGTCAGTGACGAGCAGGCAGAGATTTACAATACGGTTCGGAAAGCCAACCAAGCCTTGATTGACCAGGCTAAGGCAGGATTAGGTTTCCGAGACTTTGACAAAATCCCTCGTGATATTATCATCGAGGCAGGCTATGGTGACTACTTTACCCACGGTATTGGACACGGTATCGGACTGGATATTCACGAAGAACCTTACTTTAGCCAAACTTCCAAAGAAGTCATTAAATCTGGTATGGTCTTGACTGATGAACCAGGTATTTATATTGAAGGAAAATACGGGGTTCGTATCGAGGATGATATCTTAATTACAGATAACGGTTACGAATTGTTGACTCTAGCGCCGAAGGAATTAATTGTTATTTAAAAAATGAGATAAATCGTTGACTTTTATATTTTAAAGGTTTATACTGATAGACGAAAACGGTAGGTGAGGCTACCATAGGGATACGGATGACTACCGCAAAGCAGTGGAGACACTACTCGTTGGTCAACAGTCCTGGTCGCGAAGGCCAAGACTAAGCTCATTACATTGCCCTATGGAGTTAAAGCTTGAACGAAAAACAGATAATTAGTTTTTTAATCCTGCCATTTTATGGTGGGATTTTCTACTGTTTAAAACAAAGAAAGGAGACAGACGATGCAAATTGACGATCATCCGGAACCGCACATACACAGCCAATCGCTGATTTGTGTCGTTCTGCCCTTATAAAGTGATTGGTCTCTGTGTATGAAACACATCATTCATACAGATAGGAGAAACCAATGAAAACTACAAAAGAAAGATTAGCAACAGCTATTCACACACCTTTAAACGAAACTCTATCTTTTTATAAGACAAGTCTAACAGGCTTGACTGAGGAGCAGGTGGAGAAAAATCGTGACCTATATGGCGAAAACACCATCACCAAGGGTCAAGAAGACAGTATCCTCAAAAAGATTTACGAATCCATCATCAATCCATTTACAATCATCCTGCTGGTCATTGCTATGATCTCCATGGTGACCAATGTCTGGTTGGCGAAGCCTGGACAAGAAGATCCGACGACCTCTATCATCATCGTCGTTCTCGTTCTAATCTCTGGTGGCATACGCTTTGTCCAAGAATTACGGAGTGACAAGGCTGCGACCAATCTATCAAAAATGATTGTGAACACTGCCACAGTTATTCGTGAAGGCCAGAGTTTAGAGGTCGCAATTGAAGATTTGGTCGTTGGAGATATAGTCAAGTTAAGTGCTGGGGACATGATTCCAGCAGACCTCATTTTAATTGAATCACGCGATTTCTTTGTCCAACAGTCTGGTTTGACAGGAGAAAGTGACTCGGTTGAAAAACTAGCCTTGTCAAAAATGAGTCAGTCAAACTTCGATAGTCTGCTAGAAGCAGAAGCGCTCGCCTTTATGGGAACCAACGTGATCTCAGGAAGTGCCAAGGCTTTGATCCTAGCGGTCGGTGATGATACCATGATGGGAGAAATCGAGCAGACTCTCAATACCTATGACGAACCGACCTCTTTTGAACGGGAGATGAACAGCATCTCTTGGCTCTTGATCCGTTTGATGTTGGTCATGGTTCCCATCGTCTTTCTCTCCAATGGCTTGACAGATGGCGACTGGCTGGAAGCTGGCGTATTTGCTTTGAGTGTTGGTGTTGGATTGACACCTGAGATGCTTCCTATGATCATCACGGCCAGTTTAGCAAAAGGCTCCATTATCATGGCCAAGGAAAAAGTCGTCATCAAAAAACTCAATGCCATACAGGACCTAGGTGCTATTGATATCCTATGCACGGATAAAACCGGAACCCTTACCCAAGACGAAATTGTCCTGGAATATCCTTTGGATATACATGGAGATTTGGATTTGTCTGTGTTGAGACGGGCCTACCTCAATTCCTATTTTCAAACGGGATTGAAAAACTTGATGGACCGTGCCATTATCAGTAGAACTGAAAAAGAAGCTAAAGAACACGCTATTCTACAAAATTTGGATACTAGCTTCCAAAAAATCGATGAACTTCCATTTGACTTTGAACGCAGACGGATGAGTGTCATCGTCAAGGATGAGAACGAAGTTGTTAGTTTGGTAACCAAGGGTGCTCTAGAGGAAATGCTTGCGATTTCAACCCATGTGGAATATCAAGGTCAGATTAGTCCTTTGACGGATGATATCCGAGTGGAAATCTTAAAAGAAGTAGACCAACTCAATCAGCAAGGCTTGCGAGTCTTGGGAGTCGCTTATAAAACAGGCCTAAAAGAAGGTTTTGCTTACTCCGTTGAAGATGAAAAAGAGATGATTCTAACAGGATATCTTGCCTTTCTAGATCCACCAAAACCATCAGCAGCGCCTGCTATCCAAGCTTTGTTAGAACATGGTGTTCAAACAAAGATCTTGACAGGGGACAATGAGAAGGTAACCCAAGCAGTTTGCGAAAAAGTTGGTCTAGACGTTGATCAAATCTTGTTGGGTTCTGATATTGACGCCATGACGGACGAAGAGTTGGCCCAAGCAGTTGAGAAGGTGACTGTCTTTGCCAAACTCTCTCCGGATCAAAAAGCACGAATCATCTTACAAATCAAATCCAACGGACATTGTGTCGGCTATATGGGAGATGGGATCAATGATGCCCCTTCTATGAAAGTAGCAGATGTGGGGATTTCTGTTGATACAGCAGTAGATATTGCCAAAGAAACGGCTGATGTCATTTTGCTAGATAAGGATTTGATGGTGCTTGAAAAAGGGCTGGTTGAAGGGCGTAAGGTCTACGCTAATATGACCAAATATATCAAGATGACGGTCAGCTCTAATTTCGGGAACATTTTCTCTCTGTTAGTTTCTGGTATCTTTTTACCTTTCCTTCCTATGGCTCCGATTCACTTGATTGTGTTAAACCTCGTCTACGACCTTTCTTGCATTGCCTTGCCATTTGATAATGTAGATGAAGACTTTTTGAAGCATCCCCATAAGTGGGAAGCTAAGTCTATTACTCGTTTTATGATTTGGATGGGTCCGATTTCTTCTGCCTTTGATATTTTGACCTTTATCTTGCTCTATTTTGTCATTGTTCCAATGGCGACAGGTCAAGCCTATGCTCACGGAGCAGAGTCTGCAACGGGCTTTATCATCTTGTTCCAGACAGGTTGGTTCATTGAATCCATGTGGTCCCAAACCATGGTTATCCATATGCTTCGTTCAGCAAAACTTCCTTTCTTACAAAGTCGTCCATCATGGTTTGTTCTTGGAACAACCTTGCTAGCAGCTAGTTTTGTGACCTTCCTTCCCTACTCTTCAATTGCTAGCCTGCTTCATTTAACCCCTTTGGAACCAATTTATTTCCTCTTTTTGCTTTTGATTATCGTTCTCTATATGATAAGTGTTACAGTTGTAAAACGATTGTATATCAAAAAATTTAAAAGTTGGTTATAAATTGATTTTGTCAAGAAAAAAGTACGAAAATCGCGAAAAAAGTTAATTTTTTTTAAAAATAGGTCGCAAGTCGGATGTTTTTTATGGTATAATAGACTAAACTGATAGTAACATGTAGCGAAAGGGGTAGGTACATGATTAAAATTTATACAGTCTCAAGTTGTACTAGCTGTAAAAAAGCAAAAACCTGGCTCAATGCCCACCAGTTAAGTTATAAAGAACAAAATCTCGGTAAAGAAGGAATTACAAGAGAAGAGTTATTAGATATTCTCACGAAAACAGATAATGGAATTGCCAGTATCGTTTCGTCAAAAAACCGCTACGCTAAGGCACTTGGAGTTGACATCGAGGATTTGAGTGTCAATGAAGTGCTCAACTTAATCATGGAAACACCACGGATCTTAAAGAGTCCGATTCTCGTTGACGAGAAGCGCCTACAAGTCGGCTATAAAGAAGATGATATCCGTGCCTTCTTGCCACGCTCTGTCCGTAATGTAGAAAATGCAGAAGCACGTCTACGTGCAGCTCTATAAAACATCAAGGCTGGGAGTGACTCCTGGCCTTGTTTGCTCTTTTGTTTTAAAATCATGTGAGGAATTATGAAAAAGTTACTAATTGCTAGTTTTGCTCTCGTCTTTTTGCTTGCGGGATGTGGGCAAAAAAAGGAAACCCCTGCTGCTTCTACAACAGCATCTGAACCTCTCCAATCAAACCTTCCCGTTTTGGACAATGCTGAAAAGAATACGGTTGTCACCAAGACCTTATTGATACCGAAGTCAGAAAATGGAACGCAACAGATTCAGACCATTACCTATAAAGGTAATCAGTTTTTGACCTTGACAATCCAGCAAAAACGACCTGTCGGGAATGAACTCAAGACCTTTATCTCTGAAAATGGCCTAGAGGAGACGCAAAAAGCGCTTCTAGAAGCGGAAGAAAAGGATGAGACCATCCAAGAGGCGCGCAAACTAGCAGGATTTACACTGGAAACCAAGCTACTCAGCGAGACAGAAATTCAGACTACAACAACTTATGATTTTCAAGTGCTGGATGTCAAAAAGGCATCTCAGCTAGAATATTTAAAAAATATCGGTCTTGAAAATCTCTTAAAAAACGAACCTAGCCAATATATTGCAGATAGAGTGGCAAATGGGGCGACAGAACAATAGAAAATCCAAATTAATAGACTGACTTATTTGTAGAACGTCAGGGAATGTGCTATAATAGTACTATTCTAAGGAAAGAGGGTGTTAGAATGGGATTTACTGAAGAAACTGTACGGTTTAAATTGGATGATTCCAATAAGAAAGAAATTAGCGAAACATTGACAGATGTCTATGCTTCTTTGAGTGACAAGGGCTACAATCCGATTAACCAGATCGTCGGTTATGTATTGAGTGGTGACCCTGCCTACGTTCCTCGTTATAACAATGCACGAAATCAAATCCGTAAGTATGAGCGTGATGAAATTGTTGAAGAATTGGTACGCTACTACCTTAAGGGACAAGGAGTCGATCTATAATCTATGAGAATTATGGGATTGGACGTTGGTTCAAAAACAGTGGGTGTTGCCATTAGCGACCCACTAGGCTTCACTGCTCAAGGACTTGAAATCATCCAGATTAATGAGGATCAGGGCCAGTTTGGTTTTGACCGTATCAAGGAATTGGTTGACACCTATTCGGTGGAACGCTTTGTAGTTGGTCTGCCTAAAAACATGAACAATACCAGCGGTCCACGGGTAGAAGCTAGTCAAGCCTACGGAGCAAAATTAGAGGAACTTTTTGGTTTACCAGTAGACTATCAAGATGAGCGTTTGACGACCGTCGCTGCGGAGCGTATGTTGATTGAACAAGCAGATATCAGTCGTAACAAACGCAAGAAAGTTATTGATAAGTTGGCTGCTCAGCTGATTTTGCAGAATTATTTAGATAGAAAATTTTAAGACAGAGGAGAAACTATGTCACACGATCACAACCATGACCACGAAGAACGTGAATTGATTACACTAGTAGATGAGCAAGGAAATGAAACCTTGTTTGAAATTCTTTTGACCATCGACGGAAAAGAAGAATTTGGTAAAAACTATGTTCTGCTAGTGCCAGTTAATGCAGAAGAAGATGAAAATGGTGAAGTTGAAATCCGAGCTTACTCATTCATCGAAAATGAAGACGGAACAGAAGGCGAATTGCAACCAATCCCAGAAGACTCAGAAGACGAATGGAACATGATTGAAGAAGTCTTCAACAGCTTTATGGAGGAGTGATACAGTCTGGGAGACTGTATCACCCCAACTCCTAGAAACTAGAAAGAGTTGGAACATCCAGTGGATGTTTTTAGCCCTGCGCCAGAAATTAGAAACGCAGGAACGTCCGGGGAACGTTTTTAGCCCAGTTCCTTAAAATAAGAGAGAGTTGGTTAGTTCGGGGAACGTTTTTAGCCCGTATTGAAATAAAATATAGCTAAATCAGTAAAAAGCGAAGAAATTCTTCGCTTTTTTATTAAGGATTAAGGAGATAAGCATGTTTGAAGTTGAAGAATGGCTTCATAGTCGGATTGGATTGAATTTTAGATCAGGTTTGGGACGGATGCAAAAAGCAGTGGATTTACTGGGGAATCCAGAGAGGACTTATCCTATTATCCACGTAACAGGGACTAACGGTAAAGGGTCAACTATTGCCTTTATGAGGGAGTTGTTTGTTGCTCATGGTAAAAAAGTTGGTACTTTTACCTCTCCTCATATCATCAGCATCCATGATCGAATCTGTATTAATGGACAGCCGATCGCGGAGGAAGACTTTGTTCGTATAGCTAACCAAGTCAAGGAGATGGAAAAGACGCTTTTGCAAACCTATGACCAGTTGTCCTTTTTTGAATTACTGACTCTGATTGCTTTGCTTTACTTTAAAGAGCAGGGAGTGGATCTGGTTCTGCTAGAAGTGGGGATTGGTGGTTTGCTTGATACCACTAATGTCGTAACAGGAGAGATTGCAGTTATTGCTTCGATTGGGCTAGATCATCAGGAGACCTTGGGCGATAGTCTGGAGGAAATAGCCGAGCAGAAAGCTGGTATTTTCAAGGCTGGCAAGAAGGCAGTCATTGCCAAGCTTACTCCAGAAGCGGAGCTTGTCTGTCAAAGTAAAGCGAGAGAGTTAGCTGTCGAACTTTATCAAGCTGGGCGAGACTTCACCTTGAATGCTGGGGATTTTTCAAGTAAGCTAGCAAACTTTTCACAGCTTGAAATCGGTTTAGAAGGTGCTTATCAGCAAGAAAATGCCGCCTTGGCTTTGGAAACTTTTCTTCTGTTTATGGCGTCAAGAGGTGAAAGGGTCGAAGAAGAGTTTGTCAGACGGGCTTTGAAGGAGACACATTGGGCAGGTCGATTGGAACGGATTCGTCCACAAATCTACCTAGATGGGGCTCACAATCTGCCAGCCTTGACTCGTTTAGTCGAGTTTATCCAAGGGAAAATCCAGCAAGGTTACCAGGTTCGCATCCTTTTTGGAGCACTTAAACGCAAGGATTATCAGGGGATGTTAGGCTATCTATCTAAGCAGTTGCCTGAGGTGGAACTTAAGGTAACAGGCTTTGACTACCAAGGCTCTCTGGATGAAAAGGATGTGGCGGGTTATGATTTGATTCCTTCCTATGGCGACTTTATCAGAGAATTTGAAGATAAGGCCAATGACCAGGACTTGCTTTTCGTGACGGGATCCCTCTACTTTATTTCGGAAGTCCGAGCAAGTTTGGTAGGAAGCGACGAGATTAGTTGACCTTATAGGTTTATGTTGCTATACTGTAGGTAGGAGGTATATCTGGAAACGATTCCAGCAAATTATTGGCACAAAAGAAAGGAAATCGCTATGAAAACGAAAACATTCACACTTTCTATTGCTTCCCTAGCAATTCTTAGTCTTTTAGCAGCTTGTGAACCTAAGGCACAAGCCCCTACCCAGCAATCGGCTCAGCAATCATCTTCTCAACAAGAATCATCTTCTAGCGCTGCTACAAGTGCTAGTCAACCACAGGCGTCCTCAAGTCAGGACACTACTGTAGCTCAACCTACGAATATCGATGGTACCTATACTGGAAAGGATGAGAATGACCAAATCACTCTTGTTGTAACAGGTAAAACTGGTACATGGACTGAGGTCGAGCCAGATGGAGATAAGGAAATCAAGCAAGTCAGCTTTGAGCCAGAAAATCAACGTGTCATTATCGGTGATGATGTCAAAATTTATACGGTTAATGGTAATCAATTGATTATCGACGATATGGACCGAGAGGCATCTGACCGAGTGGTATTAACAAAATAGGATCTCAAATCTAAATAGAAGTTTGGAATTAAGGTTTCAACTTTACCTTCTACAACTTCAATAGCGACTGTCATAGGATTTGTGCGATATTGAAAAATATAAATAATATTGGAAAGAACTATCATTTTGGTAGTTCTTTTTAAGCCTCTTAATACCCTAGTTAAAAATATAAAAAGGGATAGCACGTCATATAGTGAAGGAGTAGTTTAAGAATCTTGCAGTTCTTGGAATAGTTTGAATAGAAAAAGGTAAAAGGTTGCCATCTACCCCTGAACTGAGGTATACTAGTAGAAACAATAGTTTATCAAGCAGTTAAGGAGAATGTTAGAAAAGGAAAGGGATGTATGACAGCTAGAAAAATGCAGCTACTCATGTCCAAATATGGTTTCAGTATTACCATCATGTTGGCAGAGTTGTTTATCGTCTTTGGTTTATTTCTCTATCTTGGGCAAATGGCTCCAATTGTCTGGATTATCCTAGTCATTTTAGTGAGTTTAGCGACCATTGTATCGATTGTCAATCGATCTATGAATCCTGAGAGTAAGGTAACATGGCTGTTAGTAGCCTTTGTGCCAGTGTTTGGGCCATTGCTCTATATCATGTTTGGAGAGCGTCGTTTATCTAAAAAAGAAATGAAGCAGCTAAAGCAGCTCCAATCAATGGTTGATCGAGAGGACAATAGCAGAGCTCTCCGTTTGGAGTTAAAGGAACAAGACAAATCAGCTTACGGAGTTATCAAATCACTCCTCAGCATGGACACGAATGCCGATGTCTATGATCGAACGGATACACAATTTTTTGCATCTGGTGAAAGCATGTGGCATCAGATGCTAGAGGATCTCAAGAAAGCGGAGAAGTTTATCTTTCTCGAATACTATATCATCGAAGAAGGTTTGATGTGGAATAGTATTTTGGAGATTTTGGAAGAAAAGGCAGCTCAAGGAGTAGAGGTGAAGCTTCTCTATGATGATATTGGTTGTATGGCAACCTTGCCTGGAGATTACACCATCCAGCTTCGTGGTCGAGGGATTGAAGCCCACAAATTTAACAAGGTGATTCCACGTTTGACCGTTGCTTATAACAACCGTGATCACCGTAAAATCATGGTTATCGATGGTCAAATTGCCTATACAGGTGGTGTCAATCTGGCAGATGAGTATATCAACCATATCGAACGCTTTGGTTATTGGAAGGATAGCGGTATTCGTCTGGATGGACCGGCAGTTAAAGCTTTTACCAGGCTCTTTTTATCTGCCTGGTATATCAACCGTGGAGAGATTAGTGATTTTGACCAATACCATCTCGAAAATCAGCCCAAAGATGGGATGGGGCTCTGTATTCCCTATAGTAGTGGACCAAAACCCATATACAGAGCTCAAGTTGGAAAAACGGTCTACCAAAATCTTATCAATCAAGCTACAGATTACGTCTATATCACGACTCCCTATCTAATTGCGGACTACGATCTAACTGAAAGTATCAAAAATGCAGCTCTGAGAGGGGTAGATGTGCGAATTGTGACACCGTGTATCCCAGATAAGAAGGTTATTCAGTTAGTTACTCGAGGAGCCTATCCAGACTTGTTATCTGCAGGGGTTCGTATTTATGAGTACAGTCCGGGATTCCTTCATAGCAAGCAAATGCTTGTCGATGGAGAGGCAGCTACTGTGGGGACCATCAATTTTGACTATCGTAGCTTGCTCCACCACTATGAAAATGCCGTCTTACTTTATAGAACGCAGTCCATCATCGATATTGAAAGGGACTTCGAAGAAATTTTTAAGGTTTCTCAGGAAATCTATCCCCACACAATCAAAACCAGCTGGTATCAAAGCCTGATCAAGGAAATTGTCCAGTTGTTTGCGCCTATGCTCTAACTATCCACTAAGATCTAGCCCAAAGCTGGATCTTTTTTGTCTTCTTACGAATAGATAAGTAAAGGAGAAAACCATGCTTAATCTAGAAGATGATGATTTTATCAGAGAGTATAGAAACAGCCGATTTCACCGTTTTCGTGAAATCGAACGCTTTGCGATATTGGATAAGAAATTCAGCAAATATCAATCCCAAGCTGACATTCCTGTAAGATTTTGATATACTAAAACAGATAAACTTAGAGGAGAAATTGAATGAACGTATACGGGAAAATAGATGAGAAGCAAGAAGAATCTCATTACCAAGACTGGTCAGTGCCAGAAAAACGAGAAGGAGCTCCCATTCCCTTTTTTAGTATTTTGCTTTGGAGTTTAATAGCCACAGCCATTTCGGTTGCCCTGCCTTTTATTTTTGGTTTAATCAGTCCGCAACAAAGTCAGGATCTTTATACCGGTTGGGCCTTGCATCAAAATGGTCAAATGTATACAGATTATTTTGGGACGGAGGGATTGCTCTATTATGTGCTAACCTACCTTTTTCAAGGCAGTATTCTGATTGCTTTGGTTGAGTGGTTGGCCTTGTTTGGAGCAGGTGTTTTTCTTTTTAAGGCTGCAGATACTCTTGTCGGCCAAGAAAAGGAAGCGAAGCGACTTGTCTTTATTTTATACTTGCTTGTGGCGGGCCTCGCTTTTGGTGGTGGCTATGCTCTCTTGCTAGCCCTGCCTTTCCTATTTTATTCATTGAGTATCGTTACAAATTATCTAGCTTTTCCGAAGGATGACAAAGGATTTGTACGAGTGGGTATGAGCCTTGCTCTCGCTTTCTTCCTTGCGCCAATCCCAACAGCCTTGTTTGCGGCTGTACTGGCCTTGGGGATTATCGGCTTTAATCTAGCTAAAGGTCACTTTGTTCATGGCCTATATCAGTTCTTTGCGTCAGCCCTAGGATTTTCACTCTTATTCTATCCTTTAGGCTACTATACAGTGTGGACAGGTAGTTTTGGAGATGCCATTAGCCAGACCTTGTATCCGGTAAATACTCTTAGCCTCTTTTCAAATTCGCATTTGCTTGAAAATGCAGCCTTCTATGGTTTGCTTGCTATTGGATTAGGTTCCCTTGGTTTGCTCTTTACAGGCTTGTTCCAGTCAAAACCAGCCAAGCAATATGCCCTCTCAATTGCTTCTAGCTTGGGATTGTTGGTTTCTTTGGGAATCTTGATTCTCTCCAAAGAACCCATCAACGGTACTCGTCTTGTGGTGCTAATTCCTTTCTTGGTCTTGCTCCTTCTGACAGGAATCAAGGAAGATGTTTCAGATGGAGGGAGTCGTCGTAGAAGAAGACGCGAGAAACAAACTTCTTTCCTTAAAGGAAATTTCTATCTACTACTGATTGCCCTTGCCTATCTTATTGTTCTTCCTATCGTGAGTCGCTACCTTTCTCACCCAGCGACTTATCAGGAGAGAGACCGTCTTGCTAGCGTGGTCAAACAACAAACGAGTTCTGAGGATCGTGTCTATGCTTGGGATGATCGTCCTGATTTCTACCGTGCAAGTGAACGCTTGGCGCCGACTTCTCTATCAATTCCAACACTTTATACTGCAAGCGATGAAAATAAAACCAAACTGATGAATGACCTGAAAGAGAATCAACCGAAGATGATTGTGGTCAATCAAAAAGTTGCCTTGTGGTCAGATGTAGAGAGCTGGCTCAGTGAAAACTATGAGCTTGTTCAGACAGATACTAGCGAGTTCAAACTTTATAAATCAAAATAACAAAAAATCAATATCTTGTGGAATTTTAAAAATTTTAGGATTTTTAACACAAGATATTGATTTTTATTTTTAGAGTGGTATAATACTGAATATAAACAATTCAACAATATTTTAGAAAAGAGCATGGATATGATTGTATTAGAAGAAAAGCTTGCAACCGTTCCCACCTTGTTCGTTGAAAAACGAGATGGTAGACGAGTGGTGTTTGATGTAGACAAGATTGACAAGGCTCTCCACAAGGCGGCGGAAAAGGTTATGGACCTTACGCCTCTAGTAGAAAAACGCCTAAATGGTCTAGTTGAAAGAATCGTCACTGAAATTCACAGCCGCTTCCCTCAAGGTGTCAAGATTTACGAAATTCAAAATGTCGTAGAGCATGAACTCCTTGAAGCCAAAGAGTATGCGCTGGCTGAGGAGTATATCACTTATCGGACACAAAGGGATTTTGAGCGCTCAAAAGCGACAGATATCAACTTTAGTATCCATAAACTTCTCAATAAAGATCAAGCAGTTGTCAATGAAAATGCCAATAAAGACAGTGATGTCTTCAACACCCAGCGTGATTTGACAGCAGGGATTGTTGGGAAATCAATCGGACTGCAAATGCTTCCTAAGCACGTAGCCAATGCTCACCAAAAAGGGGATATCCACTATCATGACCTGGACTACAGTCCCTACACACCGATGACCAACTGCTGTTTGATTGATTTTAAAGGCATGTTGGAAAATGGTTTTAAGATTGGAAATGCAGAGGTAGAGAGTCCCAAATCTATCCAGACTGCGACAGCTCAAATTTCACAAATCATCGCTAACGTTGCTTCTAGCCAGTACGGGGGCTGTTCAGCTGACCGTATCGATGAAGTCTTGGCTCCTTATGCAGAGAAGAATTATCAAAAGCACCTCAAGGATGCGGAAGAGTGGGTTTTACCTGATAAACGAGAAGATTATGCATGGAAGAAAACTCAAAAAGACATCTACGATGCCATGCAATCTCTTGAGTATGAAATCAACACCCTCTTCACTTCAAATGGACAAACACCTTTTACTTCACTAGGTTTTGGTCTAGGAACTAGTCGTTTTGAGCGGGAAATTCAAAAAGCTATCTTGACCATTCGTATCAAGGGACTTGGTTCAGAACACCGCACAGCCATCTTCCCTAAACTCATCTTTACGCTGAAAAGAGGACTCAACTTAGAGGAAGGTTCACCTAACTACGACATCAAACAGTTGGCCCTCGAGTGTGCAACCAAGCGGATGTACCCAGATGTCTTATCCTATGATAAGATTATCGAACTGACTGGTTCTTTCAAGGTTCCTATGGGATGCCGTTCTTTCCTTCAAGGATGGAAAGATGAAAATGGTGTTGAGGTCAATTCAGGTCGGATGAACCTAGGTGTTGTGACGGTTAATCTGCCTCGTATCGCCCTCGAGTCTGAAGGGGATTTGAATAAGTTTTGGGAAATCTTCAACGAACGGATGAACATCGCAGAAGATGCTCTGGTTTACCGTGTGGAAAGAACCAAGGAAGCAACACCAGCGAATGCCCCTATCCTCTATCAGTACGGAGCCTTCGGTCGCCGTCTCGGAAAAGAAGAAAGTGTAGATCAACTCTTTAAGAATCGCCGCGCGACAGTTTCGCTGGGCTATATCGGTTTGTACGAAGTGGCTACAGTCTTCTTTGGAAATAGCTGGGAAAGCAATCCTGAAGCCAAGGAATTCACATTGGATATCATTCGCGATATGAAACGTCGTGTGGAAGAGTGGTCTGACCAATATGGTTACCATTTCTCTATCTACTCCACGCCGTCTGAAAGTCTGACAGACCGCTTCTGTCGCTTGGATACAGAGAAGTTCGGCTCTATTCCTGACATCACGGACAAGGAATACTACACCAACTCTTTCCACTACGATGTTCGGAAAAATCCAACGCCGTTTGAAAAATTAGACTTTGAGAAAGTTTATCCAGAAGCAGGTGCGTCAGGTGGTTTTATCCATTATTGTGAGTATCCAGTTCTTCAACAAAACCCTAAAGCCCTGGAAGCTGTTTGGGACTATGCCTATGACCGTGTCGGTTATCTAGGGACCAATACTCCGATTGATCGTTGCTACAAGTGCGACTTTGAAGGGGATTTTGAACCAACTGAGAGAGGATTTGCTTGTCCCAACTGTGGCAATAGCGACCCTAAAACAGTAGATGTGGTCAAACGTACGTGTGGTTATCTGGGAAATCCTCAAGCGCGTCCGATGGTTAACGGACGCCACAAGGAAATCGCTGCGCGTGTCAAACACATGAATGGCTCTACTATCAAAACAGCTGGACATGAAGTAACAAATTAGAAGGAAGTGGAATGGGGAAATACCAATTAGACGATAAGGGACGCGCACAAGTGACCCGTTATCACGAGAGACACTCGAAAGGTGGAACAGGTAAAAAAGAACGCTTGCTCAACCTCAAAGAACAATTTTTAAACAAGAACAAGAAAAAATAAAAGTGAGAGTCCGCTCTCGCTTTTCTCTTAGGTGGGAGGGGAATATGGAATTACGTAGACCAAGATTAGCAGATAAAGAAACAGTTTTAGAGATGATGGCAGAGTTTGAACAAGCACAGTCCCCTCATGATGGTGGGTTTTGGAACGCCAACAATTTTGTTTATGAAGAGTGGCTAGAAGAAAATCTTCAAGCGGAAGCGGGACTCAATATTCCTGAAAACTGGGTTCCTGCTATCCAGCTGGTTAGTTTTGACGTAGCAGGCAAAGCTCTTGGCTTTCTCAACCTTCGTCTCCGATTAAATGACTACTTACTAGAAAATGGGGGCCATATTGGCTACTCCATCCGCCCTTCTGAAAGAGGTAAAGGTTATGCCAAAGAAGCCCTCAGACAAGGCCTGCAAGTTGCTAAGGAAAAGAATATCAAACGAGCTCTGGTAACTTGTAGCACAGAAAATCCTGCCAGCCGAGCTGTTATCTTAGCTAATGGTGGTGTCTATGAGGATGTTCGCAATGGTGTAGAATGTTACTGGATAGATTTGGAGTGAAAGGATGACATGGAATACACCAAAACCAGGTGAATGGAAAAGTGAGGAACTTAGTAAAGGACGGATCATTGATTATAAGGCTTTTAACTTTGTCGATGGAGAAGGTGTGCGCAACTCTCTCTATGTATCAGGTTGCATGTTTCACTGCGAGGGGTGCTATAATGTTGCGACTTGGTCTTTCAATGCAGGGATTCCTTATACGGCAGAATTAGAAGAACAAATCATGGAAGACCTTGCCCAACCCTATGTTCAAGGATTGACCTTGCTGGGAGGAGAACCTTTTCTTAATACAGGTATCCTCTTGCCGCTCGTTAAACGCATCCGAAAGGAATTGCCAGACAAAGACATCTGGTCCTGGACGGGCTACACTTGGGAAGAAATGATGCTGGAAACTCCAGATAAACTGGAACTCTTGTCGCTGATTGACATCCTTGTCGATGGTCGTTATGACAAAAGCAAGCGCAATCTCATGCTCCAGTTCCGCGGATCTTCTAATCAACGCATTATTGATGTGCAAAAATCTCTCAAAAGTGGGCAAATAGTGATTTGGGACAAACTCAATGACGGAAAAGAAAGCTATGAACAGGTGAAGAGAGAATGAAGAAAAAAGACCT
>CAUSPE010000024.1:0-30599 GCA_963533485.1 uncultured Streptococcus sp. | reverse complement strand
CACGTTCTGCAAAGGCTGGCAAACGAGTGTAGTCTGCGTCAGTCAATCCAGCGATGCGCGCACGAAGTTCTGCATTTTCACCAACACGTTCAGTCGCAAAGAGTTCTTTGTTAGCTGCAAGAGCTTCTGCGCCTTGACCATTGCGGATAGCATCCAAATCACGAATTTCATCCAATTTTTCAACTGCAAAAGCAAAGTGGTTCAAGATAGCTGGTTCAAATTCTTCATTAGCAGTTGTAAATGGCACATGAAGAAGTGAGCATGAGCTAGTCAAAACGATGTTTTCAGCTGGGATTTGTTCAAGAACAGCCAAGCTCTTTTCGTAGTTGTTGCGCCAGATGTTTTTACCATTGACAATACCTGCATAAAGAGTCTTGTCAGCTGGGAAACCACCTTTAACAAGTTCAAGAGTTTTCTTACCTTCAACGAAGTCAAGACCAATGGCATCTACTGGCAAGTTCACAAGATCAGAGTATACGTCACGAACGTCACCGAAGTAAGTTTGAAGCAATACTTCAAGACCTTTTTTGTCAGCCAAGAGTTTGTTGTAGAGGTTCAAGAAAAGAGCTTTTTCTTCAGCTGTCAAGTCTTTGACAAGAGCCGCTTCGTCGAGTTGGATGCGAGTCGCACCAAGTTCAGCCAATTTTGCAAAAACTTCTTGGTAAGCAGCCACTAAGCTGTCTACGAAGTCTTCTGCTTTCACGCCGTCTTCAAAGTCTGATAATTGAAGGAAAGTGAATGGACCTACAAGGACTGGACGAGTGTTCAATCCAAGTTCTTTTGCTTCTTGGAACTCATCAAAGATCTTGTGACCAGCCAATTTAACTTGAGTGTCTTTTTCAAATTTAGGCACGATATAATGGTAGTTGGTGTTGAACCATTTCTTCATTGGAAGGGCGCGAACATCCCCTTTTTCTCCTTGGTAACCACGCGCCAAAGCAAAGTAACGCTCAAGGTCAGACAAGTACAAGTTTTGAACGGATGCAGGTACCACGTTGAAAAGGAATGCTGCATCTAGGAAGTTGTCATAGTGAGAAAAGTCATTTGATGGGATTTCAGTGATGCCTTTTTCTTTGACAATGTTCCAGTGTTTTGCGCGCAAGTCTTTTGCGGCTGCAAGGAGTTCTTCTTCTGAGATTTCTTTTCTAAAGTATTTTTCAGTTGTAAATTTCAATTCGCGGAATTCGCCCAAACGAGGGAAACCGATGATCGTAGTTGACATGATGTGTCCTCCAAAATTTGTTGTTGAAACTATCTTAACAGAAAAGAAAGGGTCTGTATAATTGTAAATAATTAGGCTTTGATATAGTTTGAAACTATATCACTGTTTTAGACAACAGAAAAAGACTTGAGACCAGTGTCTCAAATCCTTTGTATTGCTTGTTTTATTGCTGTATTTTAGTTAGAATGCTCAAACGAGCTATTGATGATTCTCATAAGTGACTATAGCTTGTTATTAGAAAAGACTATAGGTCAGTTTAATCAACCTTTTTCCTGTTCAAGTGGAACGACTGCTAGTGTCTTTCCTAAACTGGCTAAAACTTTTAAGACCGTATCCAACTGAGGACTGGTCTTTCCTGTCTCCATCCTAGCTATAACAGGCTGGCTTACTCCACTGAGTTCCTCTAACTTTTTTTGACTGATACCTTGCTCATGTCTAGCCTCAATCAACTCACTCATGATAGCCACTCGCATATCACTTTCAAGGATTTCCTCCTTGGTAAAGAGTTCAGATCGGATATCCTTCCAATTACTTCCAATGGCACTATTCTTCATCACTTAACCCTCTTTCTTTTATGTCCTTCAGTTCACGCTTGGCTTTTTCAATTTCTCTCCTAGGAGTTTTCTGAGTCTTTTTGACAAAATGATGTAAGAGAACAAAACTCCCATCAAGCCAAGCCACAAATAATATCCTATCCCTCAGAGGTCTTAGTTCCCAAATCTCATCTTCCAAATGTTTGATATAGGATTCACCAGTTCTAGTCCCATGCTGACTAAGCAACTCGATATAGTCGTTTAGTTTATTGAGTTTGATGCGACAGTCCTTACTCTTCTTTCCAGCCAATTCTCTCATATAATCTAAGACTGGCTCGTTTCCATTTTTGTCCTTATAGAAGTAAATCGTATGCACCAAGTAGCCACTTTCTAATTAAATTATAACTCAAAAGTTATTAAAAGTAAATTCTAATATTCATAAAAAGGAGACCTTAGAATCATTCTAAAGGTCTCATTTTTATTATTCGAAAAAATGACGAGAAGAGTTATAATGTGAAGCTAATCCTGACTCTTACTCCAGCTCAATGCCTTTCTCTCGGAGATTAGCCAGACATTCCTCATAGTAGGCAGCGTCATGTTCGCTATAGATAGGACTTTTCAGCTTTTCCTCAGCTAAGTCTTGATAAGACGGGCAGGTCTTGCCACGGTAGTTCTTATCTAGCCACTCTGGACTGACATTATAGCCACGGCTAGCCATCTCCTCCATGATCAAACGATGATAAGCATAGAGATGATAGGGCGAGTGGGTAAAGACATAGTCAACTGTCGCATGCTTTCTGCCCCAGCCATTGCCACGCAGGGCGCAGCACTCTCGATGTTGTCCCAAGAGCTGAGGACGGGGAAGTTGTGGGATCAAAGCCTCATGCCAAAGTCTCATGGGAGTCTCCTTTCAACAAGGTCGAATCTTGCAGATAAGCATTTGGATAGCGTTCAAGCAAATCTCTAGTTCTAGCAATCAGGTCTTCCTTTGAAGCCTGACCAAAGCGATAGCGATCCAGCAAGAGCATATAGTCCTTGCACTCATCAGGACTGGCTTGCTTTTTAAAATAGCCCCAAATATGCTGAAAAGCATTGCAAACCTGACCCCTGTGTTCTGGAATCTGGCAGGCACGGTCAATCATCTCTTGAACCAGACTCACCTCCACCTGTTCATTCTTCAAATATTGGCGAATCTCATTGTAAATATTGCTGGAATGGCTCAAAACGAGGTATTTGTTTCTAGCCCAGAGTTGCTGGCAAAGGGAACGTTGGTTGTTATAATTCATAATTGACATTATACCATGTTTAAATGCAAAAAAATCTATTTCTACCTGATAATCTTATAAAATTGCGTCTTTTAAAGCTGCTTGAAGTTCTTCATCTACTGCGTAGATATAGAGTCCATTCACTCCCCTTGTTAGTAAAACATTTAATTCATTTTTTAAAAGATTTTCACCAAAGTTTTTCATTTCGCCATTTTCGAGTTTTCTATTTTGAACTGCACCTTTATTTTTACTAGCAGAAATATCGAACTTAATTTCACCATTTCTATATTTAACTGATGGACCAATAATTACCCCAGCGTAATTCAAATCAAAACCTTGAACAGTAAAAGTTGAACCTACTTCATTAATTGTTTGTGGTTGTTCAATCCAAGAAAGTTTAGAGTCTTTTTTATCTCTACGTAATTCTCTGTTCCAAGGGCATGACCAGTCGTCTATTTCCACACACCAATATTCTTTATCTATTGGTTTAGATTGACTACTATATTCCCAATCATAAGTTGCTGTCAACCTAGAAATTCCTAAGTGTTGATTCTTATCTTTTAATTTTATAGCATCTTGTAATTCTTTTGGAGAATTAAATATTTGTATATCGTAGTTATTATCTTCTTTTAATTTGGTAATTACTCTTTCATCTATGATATTTCTAATCCAACTAACTGTTGATTCACTAGCTTTTATACGCATTTGATTGTTTAGTTCTATTAAATTACCCGATTGCTTTGCATGATGTTGTAAAGTTAAAAATGAATCATCGACCCAGATTTGGGACTTATTCATTATTTGATTATCATCGTAAACTAGAACCACTACTTTAGATTTTGAAAGAATATCCTTTAAATGATTGCCACCTTGATAAGCTTGGTTTTTTGCTGTCAAAAGTAAGTGTCCTTCATCAATAACGACTATACCAGAATCTAAATCTTGTTTTTCCAGTGCATTTAGAAACTGGGTTGGTTTCATCGCAACATCAAGAGTTGACCCACTTTTCCACTCAAGTTTTTTCTCAATTTCCTTATAGACACTTAATTGGTCGTCATGATTGACAACTAGATTTATGGTATTATTTTCTCTTATGAATTCTGTATCATCAGAATTCAATAAATCATCTATTAAAGAACTCATCAATACCGTTTTCCCAGCACCAGCTTCTCCTTTAACCAAGATTAAAGTTCCAAATTCATTCTTACTAAGAGCCGAGGTAATTTTAAAAATAATTGCATTTTTTGCTTTTATTTGCTCATTGGTTAATTTATGAAAAGGAGAAGATTTGAAAATAGCAGAATTTCTAACAATACTTTCAGTAGGAAATAAAAATTGATTTTTTTTATTTAATGAACGCCAAATTTTTGAAAAGATTGAATCCAACTCATCGGATGTATAATATTCATTTTGAGGATTTCCTCTTCTATTTTGTACCCTGGTTACATTGTCGACACTTGATAAATAAAGCATTAAACGATTTTCTATATCTAGAGTTAACGACTTATTAAAATGATTATGACCAATTACTAACATTTTCGTTGTCGAAGATGTTGCAAAATCTCTCCAATCATCTCTATTTTCTTTTTTTATATCGTCAATTAAGTGTTGACTAGTTCGCCGAATTATATCAGTTGTTTCTCCTATGTACACACTAAATTGATTCTTCTTCTCATCGTTAACAATATAGACTACTGGATAATCAAATAAAAATTTTATATCATTTTTATGTTCACTAGATTTAAGCTGACTTTTAAGATTTACCAGTGAACTGCTTGAATACTCTATCTCTCTTACAATTGGACTTTTTATTTTAACCATTATTTCTCCAACTCAGTATATTTTTTATTATTCCCTTTACTTAGCTTTACAGGATATTTCTGATTATTATCAACTAATTTATCTTCAATAATCTTTTCTACATCTAACTGTAAATTATCAGCCAACATAAAGCTATAAATTAGAACATCAGCTAGTTCCTCTTTTATTCTTCCCAATGATTTGCTGGTGACCTCTTTGGACTCCTTCCATTGAAATAATTCCAAAAGTTTACTCGCTTCGATCGAAATTGAAATAGCTAAATCTTTTTCATTATGAAATTTTCTCCAATCACGATCATCTCGAAATTTATTAATTTTATCAATTGTTGATTTCATTTTAATTCTCCAACGTAAATCTACTAATATTTATTATAACATGAATCAGTTTTATAAATGTAATAAATATAATAAAAAAGAAGGATTTACTCCTTCTCTGTTAGCACTATTCAATTTCAATCACTTATTTAGTTAGAATTTCTATTAATTCCTCATCATTAAGTGATTTATTATCACTGAACCTAATTGAATTATCATAATAAGCCTCATAGTATTCAGGTGATAATAATGTCATATCTAAGATGTAACTTTTATCTTTATCCTTTTGATAATTTGCTACTATCTCTGATTCTCGTAATTCTTTTTGAGATTTTGGTGTACCATTAGTCCTTTGGTACTTTTCCATCAACTGCAAGTGTTGAAAAATTACTGAAATATATCTAGAAGGATTTACTAGAAATCTTTTACTTACAACAGACTTCGGAACTAAGATAAGAAGTTCCTCTACACCATTTTCATTAGGAGCAAGAACATACTGGCTTTCAAAGGTAGCCCACTCATGACTCTCGGAATCCCAATAATCAAAACGTTGTACTTCATTACTGATTTTTAAACCGTGTAATCGAGCTTGTTCTAAAGAATATAAAATCAATTCTTTTTTTAATAAACTTACTAACAAATCAGACAGCCTATCTTCTGAAAAACTCTTTACAAAAATCGGCATCGCTATAGGTGTCAGTAATTTTCCTTTGATTCTATCTACCGATTTATAGACATACCCAAAAAATTGATCAAGCATCTTCATTGAAACACCAGTTCCTTTGGAGTTACTCTCAGAATATCCAAAGTGGATAGCATTACATTCTTTAGAGTGTGAAAACAATTGAAATGCGCCTGTTTTATTACCCAAAGTGTACATTTTATAAACTGTATTTACAAAATCATTAACAATATTTCTAAAACCATCTGATAGCAACAATGGGTCTAAAAATAATTTAACATCCTTTGATGTATCTACATCAACAAAATCCAATCCTACTTGGATTGATTCTCTATTTAATAAGTTTGATATTCTTATAATATCTACCTCTTTTCTTAATTTTTTATAGAAAAAAGAAAAAATATCAAAATGAGATTTACATTTCTTTTATTTAGTGTTAGAATAAAAGAGAATTTTTTTAAATAGTGCCTCTATCACCATTTTGAAATTCATTATTTTTAGCCAGTCGTCAGTCCCCACTGACGTCTTTTTTCTACAACTATTATTATATCAAACAAAAATAAAAAATCAATATCTTGTGATATTTTTTAAAAAAAAAACATCCTAGCACAAGATATTGATTTTTTCTCTCAGATTATCACCCCACTACATATCTTGTTAATCTTTCTCAACTCTACATCCAAAACATCCCCTAGAAAAATTATTCTAAGGGATAATTCTTGCTTATAGATTGATCTTTACCTCCTAATCTGCTACTTTCATCATTTTTTCAGATTTAGCTTTCTTTCCACTTATAGTCAATCGTCTTTTGCTATCTCGGATTGTATTCAGGTCCTTGAGAAGTTTGGTCAGGTGCTCTTTTTCAGGATAGGCTTCTGCGCTGGCTGCAGTATAGCGCATAAAGAGGTCGTAGATACTGGTTAGTTCGGTGCGGACTTGTCTGGTCTTTCCGACTTCCTTTGCAGACTTATGCGCACGCGCCTGACTTTCCACCTTATCATACTCCTCCTGCGCACTAATCACCGCAGTCAGCATGGGTGTCAGTCCTAGGCTGGTCACTGCCGTATGGTAGGATTCTTCGCTCAGCGTTTTGAGTAAACTCTTGATTTCTGCCGTTTCCACATCATTGCTATGCTTGGTGATATCCTTGTACTTGGCAAAGACTGGTTTCAAAGTCTCATGGGCTTCTTTGAGTTTGGTCTCCTTGATCTTAGCAAATCCTCGATGAAGAGTAAAGAGACCGACTAGGGCACTGTCACGATTGCGATCGACTTCGGTCAGGTTCGTCGCCTCTTTCTTTTCTACAATAGCGAGTTGGTCTTGGAAGTCTGCTAGTTTGCTCTTGAAGGAATCAAGGTGCTTACTATACATAGGCTCGTCCTTATGTGCCTTGGCAAAAACTTCTAGTAGTTGACCCGTGTCTACCATGAGACTTTCAAACTCGCGGTTGGTAAAGTTGGTATAGCTTAGCGGATGGATAGTGAATGTTTTTGTCATGATGATAACCTTTCTTTTTTCATTATTTCAAAAAGGAGTTTTCCCTTAAATTTATAAATCCATTCTAACAGTTACTTTAAAAGATTTGTCCCCCTTCCTCTGAACTGTCAATATTTCCATCTAAAATGTACTTCTCAGGGCAAATCTTTTATTTCCAAAACAAAAAATCTCTATCTGACTGGAAACATATCTGTCTGTCAGCTAGAGACTCTTACTATTTTTAGATTTTAACTCTTCTAACTTTAGAATACATCTAAACTTTAGGAAAGACGACTATTCGAAAGCTCGAAGACTTCAAAACTTTCTCAGCTAGACCATTCGAAGCTTAGAATCCTCATAAATTTATGTATTTCTTGTCATTCTAAGTTTAGAATGCATATAAACTTTAGTAAATTCATATCTTCGAAACTTCGAATAGCTACCTCCCCTACTCCAACTGGCTTTTAACCTTCTTCTTAGTCAAGGTACGGTCATTTTTATTGGAGAGAGCTTTGATACGAGCTTCGAGAAGGATTTTCCGCCCGGCCTCTGTTCGTGTATAGACGAGGTGATAACGTCCGATAGTTGGTCTCAGAAAGTCGAGGAATTTCTGTGCTTCTTCCTTGCGCTTGTCAAAAAGACTAGGCACGACATAGTAAAGTGACTGACCTTGTCGGACTTTCTCTGCCTTCAAGAGATAGCGCTGATTGTCCACTGGAGCAAAGAACTCTCCCACAGTCTGCGCAAACAGCTCCTTGTCCCTCATGCTTCCTCCCTTGAGATAGGCGAAAACCATATAATTTTCCTTGTCCTCCTCTACATGAACACGGGATTGATCGTCCGTTAGATGCTCTGAATCTAGCAGAGCCTTTCGGATCTGCTCACCCAGAGATTGCAAACGTTTATAGGGACTTTTATAACGGAGGTAGCGCCAAGATGCAAAGACCAAAAAGAGGAGACAGGCTGCTGTAAGCCACCAAACACCAATCAGTCTCAGTCTAAATAGCAAGACCAACAAATCTACTGCCAACAAGAGCAATGACATGCGAACCCATTTTAATGCATCAAGCAAGAGCATAACTGGGATTTTCTGTTTTTGGGTTGCGACTTCTGTAACTATCTCGAACTGATCCGCTACGACAAGAGCATCTTGCCATTTTTTTCTCAAGCCTGCTCGATCCTTGGAGAGACTCTTAACTCGCTCATTGTACTCACTAATTTGCTTTTTCTTAAAAGGGGGCTTTGGAAAATCCAAACGATCCAAACCGGTCTCAATACTCTCCTGATTATAAGCCAATCCAAGAAAATGCTCCATCCGTCGCGACAAGGTCTGCAGATCCTGATTGCTCTCTGGTCTAGGCTCCTCACCAGGAAGAGTGATAAGTGCTTGCGCTTGAACGGCTACCAGATGCCAGATGTTGCTGGTCTTTTCTGGATGCCCCGGCCAGATACGAATGGCACGCCCGCGCATCTGGTTACTCAGCATAAAGCTCCCCACAAAGCTTCCGAGGATTAGGGAATTAACACAAGGAGCATCCCAACCCTCTCCGAGGAGAGATTTGGTTCCGACTAGGACTTGAATCTGTCCTCGTTGAAAAAGCTCCGTCACTGCCGCTACGATTCCCTTAGCTGAGCTAGGAAAACCAACCTGCACATAATCTTTTGGATCTAAGTGACCAATAGATGAGAAACTAAGAGGAACCTGAGGCAAGAGCTCCTTCAACTCTGCTGCTACATCGGTAGGCAAAATAACGACACTACCTGACAAGACAGCCAAAGACACAGGTATCTCTTGCTCCTGAGCTTTTCGACGAATGCTTTCAAAATAAGGGAGAACCCCCAACTGAGAAATGGTTGCCTGATTATCTCCCAGATAAGTAGCAAAATCCTTGCGAATATAGTCAGCTAGTACTAACTGTCTCAGTTCCTGACCTAGACTCTCATACTCCGTCAAAAAGATATCGGTAATGGCAGACAACTTCCCTAGAGATTGGGTTAAAAGCTGGTCAGAAGCCTTAGACTTAACCAGATAAACCTGACGTTTTTCCACCAACCCACGCGCCTTCAAGTCAGCCTCTAACTTTTTCCTGTATCCATCTGGATCCTCATACCAATCTGGTGTCTGATAGAGTATGCTCTGCAACAGCGTCTCCAGCCAGTAGGAGGTCAATGCTGGAAGCTTCTGGGTTCCCAGTAAATTTTGTAAAGAGGGAGAAATCGTTAATCCCTGAGAATGCATATAAATCAACATAGCAGACAAGTACTTGGGATCTTCTAAGAGCAAATCAGATGAAATATCCCCTTTGAGGACCTTAGACCCTGCTACAAATGTTTGAAAATCAGGATCGACTATAAGGTGATGAATATAGTCCCACTTAGTCTCCTCAAACTGTTTGAGACGTTCCGCCTCTTCAGCTGTTGGTGAGCACATATAGACAAAATCCTGATGAGGGCAAAGAGTGTCTTCCTTGACTAGTTCAGGTACCGTGATTTCTTGGTCGATTTCCCCACACATACGGATATAGCGTTCCCAAAGTTCAGGATCGCTGTCATAAGGTGGTGTCGCTGTCAGGGAGATGACTTGCAGCGGTTCATACTGTTTGCGAAAGGCTTCCAGACTTTTCCACCATTCATTGCGTAGGTGGTGGCATTCGTCCAAACAAAGAGTCGCAACTTTCTGAGCTCTTAGACTTGCAAGCAAATCAAACCCCACAAAATCCTCTGCTTCTCCATCTTCTTGTGATTGAAGTTGATTCATGGCACTATGAAAAGCCTGATAGGTCACAATTGTTAATGCCTTCATCTCCTTTAAGTTTTGGGAAACGAGGTCTGAAAGCCTCTGACCATCCTCTAGAAAAGCAGTTTGGATCCTATCTACCCATTGTTCGCGAATGGTGACAGTCGGAACTAAGATGAGGGCTGGGTTGCCAAAACGAGCGATTAGCTCGATACCAATGGTTGTCTTTCCAGACCCTGGAGCGGCCACTAGATGAACATGACCGTCTGCTTGATAGTCCTGAAAACAATCCAAGACCTGTTTTTGATATTGGCGCCAGCTTCCTTTAAAGTTTAAACCTAACATGATACCCCTCATTCTATACCGTCATTTTCTTATTCTCATTTTACCACACTTATTTCTCCAGTCAGATAATCCAGATAGTTTTTCTCCATAAAATATGGTATAGTAGAATCATACTATCTATGAGGAGTTTACATGTCACAGGATAAGCAAATGAAAGCTGTTTCTCCCCTTCTACAGCAAGTCATCAATATCTCATCTATCGTCGGGGGAGTCGGCACCTTGATTTTCTGTATTTGGGCCTATCAGGCGGGTGTTTTACAATCAAAGGAAACCCTATCGGCCTTTATCCAGCAAGCTGGGATTTGGGGGCCACCACTCTTTATCTTTTTACAGATCCTACAAACCGTCGTTCCGATCATTCCGGGAGCTTTGACCTCAGTAGCTGGGGTCTTTATTTACGGCCACATCATCGGAACCATCTATAACTATATCGGCATCGTAATTGGCTGTGCCATTATCTTTTACCTCGTGCGTCTCTATGGAGCTGCCTTTGTTCAGTCGGTCGTCAGCAAACGCACCTATGACAAGTATATCGGTTGGCTAGATAAGGGCAATCGTTTTGAGCGTTTCTTTATCTTTATGATGATCTGGCCAGTTAGCCCAGCTGACTTTCTCTGCATGCTAGCTGCTCTTACTAAGATGACCTTCAAGCGCTATATGATTATCATCATTTTGACCAAGCCCTTTACCCTAGTGGTTTATACTTATGGTTTGACCTATATTATTGATTTCTTCTGGCAGATGTTTTGAGAATAGAAAATAGCCTGATACTAAATATACTTTAGTATGGAAATCATGCCTATTTTCGATAGTGAAGCGAGGGCTTACCTTGCCTTTCCGCTGTGATAGAAAGACCTGAAATCTAATGATTTCAGGTGTTGGGAAACTTTGAGACATTAGTCTCAAAGTTTAGGTATGGAATTTCGAAGAAAGTCGCTACCGTCCGTAATCACTTAAGGAAAGGCTCAAAAACATTTTCATCAAACAAAACATCCGTTTGGTTTCCCAAGCGGATGTTTTCTTTGTTTTATTTTGCGACACTCTTAGCAAGGACAAAGTTCCCAAGTGTTGCAGAACCATTTCCTGCGACTGCTGGAGTCACGATATAGTCGCGCACGTCTGGTACTGGTAGGTAGCCGTTGAGAAGAGCTGTGAATTTCTCACGTACACGGTCCAGCATGTGTTGCTGTGCCATGACGCCACCACCAAAGACGATCACGTCTGGGCGGAAAGTCACAGTAGCATTGACCGCAGCCTGAGCGATATAGTAGGCTTGAACATCCCAGACAGAGCTGTTGAGTTCGATGTTTTCGCCACGAACACCTGTACGAGCTTCTAGACTTGGTCCAGCCGCAAAGCCTTCCAAACAACCCTTATGGAAAGGACAGACGCCGTTAAATTCTTTTTCTACATCCATTGGGTGTTTAGCCACATAGTAGTGACCCATCTCAGGGTGACCGACACCACCGATAAACTCACCACGTTGGATAACACCTGCACCGATCCCTGTACCGATCGTGTAGTAAACCAAGTTTTCGATACGACCACCAGCATTGTTACGAGCAACTACTTCACCATAGGCAGAGCTATTTACGTCTGTGGTGAAATACATGGGTACGTTGAGGGCACGACGGAGAGCCCCAAGTAGGTCTACATTTGCCCAGTGAGGTTTTGGAGTCGTTGTGATAAAGCCATAGGTTTTTGAGTTTTTGTCGATATCGATCGGACCAAATGAACCGACAGCAAGACCAGCAAGATTATCGAATTTTGAAAAGAACTCGATGGTTTTATCGATAGTCTCGATAGGAGTTGTTGTTGGAAATTGTGTTTTTTCCACAACATTAAAGTTTTCATCACCGACAGCACAGACAAACTTTGTACCGCCCGCTTCTAAGCTTCCATATAATTTTGTCATGATAAACCTCTTATCTTTGTTTTCTCTATTATAGCACATTTTAAAGGGCTAGATTTCTCAATATTTTAGATTTTCCTCTGTAAATCTTACCATCCAAGTAAAAACGAACAAACATAATATTTGTTCGTTTTATTTTTAAATCTGATTTTCGAAGAGGACTAGGCTTTCACTTCGATGATAGCGTCACCCTTGACAACTGAACCGCTTGCGACTGGTGTCACAGAAGCGTAGTCTGCTGTGTTGGTTACGATAACCATTGTTGTGTCGTCAAGACCTGCAGCAGCGATTTTGTTTGAGTCAAAGGTTCCGAGAACATCACCAGCTTTGACCTTGTCGCCTTGAGCAACTTTTTGTTCAAAGCCTTCACCGTTCATAGTCACCGTGTCGATACCAACGTGGATCAAGATTTCAGCTCCGTTTGCTGTCTTCAAACCGTAAGCATGTCCTGTAGCAAAGGCGATTGATACTTCTGCATCAGCTGGTGCGTAAACCACGCCTTGGCTTGGTTTCACTGCAATCCCTTGTCCCATTGCACCACTTGAAAAGACTGGGTCATCAACATTCTCAAGGGCAACTACGTCCCCAACGATTGGAGTTTGGATTGTTTCATTTTGAGGAGCTACTGGAATGTTACCAGTTGTTTCTTCTTGAACCAAACGTTCTGTCGCTACTTCAGTAGCAACTTCTTCTTCGTCCTCGTAACCAAACATGTAAGTAAGTGCAAAACCAAGAACGAATGATACAGCTACCATAAGGATGTATTGGAATAATTGACCGTTACCAATGTACAACATTGTACCAGGGATGATGGTGATACCATTACCAGTACCAGCAAGACCAAGGATTGAAGCCAGTCCACCACCGATAGCACCAGCAATCAATGAAAGGAAGAATGGTTTACGGAAACGCAAGTTCACCCCGAAGATAGCAGGCTCTGTAATACCGAGGAAGGCAGAAAGAGCAGCTGGGAAAGCAAGTGTTTTCAGTTTAGGATTTTTAGTTTTGACACCAACGGCAACAGTTGCAGCCCCTTGAGCTGTCATAGCTGCAGTGATAATGGCGTTGAATGGGTTGGCATGATCGGCAGCAAGCAATTGCACTTCAAGCAAGTTGAAGATGTGGTGTACACCTGATACGACAATCAATTGGTGAACCCCACCAATCAAGAAACCACCAAGACCAAATGGCAAGCCAAGAATCGCTTTTGTACCGATAAGGATGTAGTTCTCAACAACATGGAAGACTGGTCCGATGACAAAGAGTCCAAGGATAGACATCACCAAAAGTGTCACGAATGGCGTCACCAAGAGATCCAAGACATCTGGAACCACTTTGCGGAGAGCTTTTTCAAACTTGGCTCCGACCACCCCAATGATGAAGGCTGGAAGAACAGAACCTTGCAAACCAACAACAGGAATGAAGCCAAAGAAGTTCATAGCTGTTACTTCACCACCTGATGCTACTGCCCAAGCGTTTGGAAGTGAGCCAGAAACCAGCATCATACCGAGGACGATACCAACGGCTGGATTTCCACCGAATACGCGGAAGGTTGACCATACAACCAAACCTGGCAAGATGATGAAGGCTGTATCTGTGAGGATTTGGCTGTAAATGGTAACATCTTCTGGAAGCGTCATTCCGAGAGCATTCAAGAGACCACGAACACCCATGAAGAGACCAGTTGCTACGATAACTGGGATGATCGGAACGAAAACGTCACCGAAAGTACGGATAGCACGTTGGAACCAGTTCCCTTGTTTAGCAGCTTCTGCTTTCATATCTTCTTTAGAAGATGTTGGCAAACCAAGTGCAACCACTTCGTCGTACATCTTGTTTACTGTACCAGTACCAAAGATGATTTGGTATTGACCTGAGTTAAAGAAAGCTCCTTGAACTTTATCCAAGTTCTCAATCACTTCCTTATTGATTTTCCCTTCATCTTTGACCATGACACGTAGACGAGTCGCACAGTGGGCTACACTGTTGACATTTTCACGTCCGCCAAGGGCTTCGATGACTTTTTTTGCAATATCCTGATTGTTCATTTGCAAAAATCTCCTTATAAAAATTTTGTTCTTGTTTGAAAGCGATTTTATTCGCCCTACGACTATTATTTTATCACGTTTCTAAAATATGTCAAGCGTTTTGCAGAAATTTTTATTCCCTTTCTTTTTTCTCTGATTATTTTTGCTCGTTTTTGAGGGTTATTCTCTTTTTCCTCAAAAAAATATCTTTATACTTGAGGAATCAAGGCTTTTATTTACATTTTCTTTCATTTTTTCGTGAAAATTTGCCAGATTTCCTTCACTTGTTTTATGGCAATCGTTTGACATATTTTTCTTTTTTTTAACATAAAAGACTTGCTTTTTTTGCCGAAAACGTTTACTATTAATAATAGAATAGAACTCTTAGGGAGGAAAGATAAAATGGAATGGACAACTGAGCGCCGTTATAGACGCTATGAAGACTGGTCTAATGATGAAATCAAGCAAATCAAGGAAAAGATGGCACAATCTCCTTGGCATACTCGTTACCATGTCGAGCCAAAAATGGGACTTCTCAATGATCCAAATGGCTTTTCTTATTTTGATGGCAAATGGATTCTCTTTTACCAGAACTTTCCTTTTGGAGCAGCTCATGGCTTGAAGTCTTGGGTGCAGCTTGAAAGTGATGATTTGGTGCACTTTTCAGAAACTAATGTCAAAGTCTTGCCTGATACTCCATTAGATAGTCACGGTGCCTACTCTGGTTCTGCCATGCAGTTTGGCGATAACTTGTTCCTATTTTATACTGGAAATGTCCGTGATGAAAACTGGATCCGTCACCCTTACCAAATTGGTGCTTTGATGGATAAGGATGGCAAGATTACAAAGATTGACAAGATCTTGATTGACCAGCCAGCAGACTCTACTGACCACTTCCGTGACCCACAAATTTTCAACTTTAAGGGTCAATATTATGCTATCGTCGGCGGACAGGACTTGGAGAAAAAAGGATTCGTCCGTCTCTACAAGGCTGTAGACAATGATTACACAAACTGGCAAGCAGTTGGCGACCTTGACTTCGCTAACGATCGCACTGCCTACATGATGGAATGCCCAAATCTGGTCTTTGTAGGGGAGCAACCTGTCCTTCTCTACTGTCCACAGGGATTGGATAAGGGGGTTCTAGACTATGACAATATCTATCCAAACATGTACAAAATCGGGGTTTCCTTTGATCCTGAAAAGGCGCAAATGGTAGATGTGTCACCCCTTCACAACCTAGACTATGGTTTCGAAGCCTATGCGACTCAAGCCTTTAACGCTCCAGACGGACGTGCATTGTCTGTCAGCTGGCTTGGGTTACCAGATGTGGCCTACCCATCTGATCGTTTTGACCACCAAGGAACCTTTTCATTGGTCAAGGAACTGACTATTAAAGATGGCAAACTCTATCAATACCCTGTCGCAGCTATCAAAGAACTTCGTGCCTCTGAGGAACCCTTTTCAAATCGTGCTCAAACCAATAACAGCTATGAACTGGAGCTCAACTTGGAAGCCAATAGCCAGAGCGAGATTGTCTTCCTTGCTGATAAAGAAGGCAAGGGACTTTCAATCAACTTTGACCTCGTAAATGGTCAAGTTACAGTAGATCGTAGCCAGGCTGGAGAACAGTATGCCCAAGAATTTGGAAGCACTCGTTCATGCCCAATCGGCAATCAAACTACTACTGCTAATATCTTCATCGACAATTCTGTCTTTGAAATTTTCATCAATAAAGGAGAAAAAGTATTTTCTGGTCGCGTCTTTCCGCATGCCGATCAAAATGGTATCCTGATCAAGTCTGGAAAGCCAACCGGAACTTATTATGAATTAGATTATGGTCGCAAAACTAACTGATGTCGCCAAACTTGCAGGCGTTAGCCCCACTACCGTCTCACGGGTTATCAATAAAAAAGGCTATCTGTCTGAAAAAACCATTCTCAAGGTCAATGAAGCCATGAGAGAATTGGGCTATAAGCCCAACAATTTAGCTCGTAGCCTTCAAGGAAAATCAGCTAAGTTAATCGGCTTAATTTTCCCAAATATTTCAAATGTTTTCTATGCAGAATTGATTGACAAGTTGGAACACCAACTCTTTAAGAATGGATACAAGACCATCATCTGTAACAGTGAGCACGACTCTGAGAAGGAACGAGAGTACATCGAAATGCTGGAGGCCAATCAGGTCGATGGTATCATTTCTGGAAGTCACAACTTGGGAATCGAAGACTACAATCGTGTGACTGCCCCAATCATTTCCTTTGACCGAAACTTGTCTCCAGACATTCCTGTTGTCTCCTCTGACAACTACGGTGGCGGGGTTCTCGCTGCCCAAACCTTGGTCAAGACAGGTGCCCAGTCTATCATCATGATTACAGGAAATGATAATTCCAACTCACCTACTGGACTGCGTCATGCTGGCTTTGCTTCTGTTCTCCCAAAAGCTCCTATTATCAATGTTTCGAGTGACTTTTCTCCCGTCAGAAAAGAAATGGAAATCAAGAATATCTTGACTCATCAGAAACCAGATGCTATCTTTGCTTCAGATGATCTGACAGCCATTTTGATTATCAAAATTGCTCAGGAACTGGGAATCTCTGTTCCTGAAGAGCTCAAAGTCATCGGCTATGACGGGACTTACTTTATTGAGAACTACTACCCTCAACTCGCGACCATCAAGCAACCCTTGGAAGAGATTGCCCACCTCACTGTCGATCTTCTCTTGCAGAAGATTGAAGGCAAGGAGGTCGCGACAACTGGTTACTTCTTACCAGTCACATTATTACCAGGAAAAAGTATTTAAGCACAAGAAAACTCAGACGAATGCGTCTGAGTTTTTTATGATCGTAAATTTTCCAGATAGCGCTGAGCTGTCTCTAAGTTAAAGGTTTTCTCTGCGATGAGGCGCTCAACGAGGGGAGCAACCTCTGTCTCACTAGCACCTGCTAGGAGAGCTAAGGATTTGGCCTGCAATTTCATGTGGCCCTGCTGGATGCCCGTACTCACCAAGGCTTTCAGAGCCGCAAAGTTTTGTGCAAGACCAATAGACACGATAATTTGAGCTAATTCTTTGGCAGAAGGATTTCCCAGTAGTTCGTGACTAAGAGCTACACGGGGGTTGAGACCGATAGAGCCACCCTTGGTCGCTACAGGCATAGGTAGGGTCATCTCACCGACCAATTCTTCTGTGTCCCTATCTAGACTCCATCGACTAAGTCCTTGATAGCGTCCATCTCGACTGGCAAAGGCATGAGCCCCAGCTTCGATAGCACGCCAGTCATTACCCGTGGCGATTAAAATGGCATCGATACCATTAAAAATCCCTTTATTGTGAGTAGCTGCTCGGTAAGGATCAGCCTGCGCAAACTGGCTAGCCAAGGCTATTTTCTCTGCTATTTCTCTGGCTTCATCCTTTTGTCGGCTCAAGTAGCGAAAGGCAATACGACAGTTTGCTGTCACTAGAGAATCTGTCGCGTAATTGGACAGGATTCCCATGAGACTCTGCCCCTGACTGAGTTCTTCTAAGACCGGCTTCAAGGCTTCTAGCATGGTATTGAGCATATTAGCCCCCATGGCTTCCTGGGTATCGATATGGAGATAGACGACGAGAAAGTCTGTTTCTCCCTTGATCTGTTCTACATGCAAATCACGCGCCCCACCACCACGTTTAACGATAGAAGGATAGGCTTGATTGGCAAGTTCCAAGAGTTCGGCTTTCTTACTGGCAATCTTCGCTTGCGCTTGTTCAGGTTCAGCAACTTGGTAAAGGGCTACCTGACCAATCATCTGGCGCTGATGAACCTGAGCAGTAAAACCTCCTGCTCGCTTGATGATTTTGCTGGCATAGCTAGCTGCAGCAACCACTGACGGCTCTTCTGTCACATAAGGAACTGTATAATCCTGACCATTCACCAAAAGCTCTGGAATGATGGAATAAGGCAGAGAAAAAGTTCCTACCACATTTTCACTCAGCTGGTCTGCAACAGCCAAGCTGACTTGTTCATCCTGCTCTAGACTGGTTTGCTTTTCAGGACTAAGGAGCGCCTGAGCTCGCAACAACTCAAGGCGCTCATGGTATGATTTTTTAGAAAATCCATTCCAACTTATCTTCATTATTTTTCAACCTTGCTATAACGGCGTTGGTGGTCGACAATTTCAACCAAGGCATAGTCTTGATGTTCATAGCCTGCAAATTGGGCTGAACCCGACTCATCCAACTGCACTTCTTCGAAGAAGACTTTTTCATAGTCTGCAACAGACAGGGCAATACGTTGCTTGAGTTTGCTCAAGCGCTCTTTGTCTAGATAGATCTCATAGCCTTCGACCAATTCACCACTAAAGAACTCTGAAACAGCTCCACTTCCGTAACTGTAGAGGGCAATTTTATCGCCAGCCTTCAAAGTCTCTGCATTTTCTAAAAGGGAGAGGAGGCCGAGGAAGAGGGAACCTGTATAGATATTTCCAATCATCTGACTGTAAAGAATGGATTTGTCAAAGTTTTCTTGCAAACTATCCTGCTTCTCCTGAGAAAGAGTCTTGTCCATCATCTTGCGCAAGCCTTTTAGGGCCAGCTTAGGGTAAGGCAAGTGGAAACAAATGGCTGAAAAGTCACCCATGGTCCAATCATAGCGCTTCTTGTATTCATCCCAAGTCGTCATGAGACTGTCCAGATATTGCTGGGTTGAATAAACGCCATTTACATAAGGAGTCGTTGAATAATTCGGACGCCAGAAATCCATGATGTCGCGCGTTTGAGCAACGTTATCATTGTTAAAGGCCATAATGCGCGGATTTTGGGTGATCAACATCGCCACACTTCCAGCACCCTGGGTTGGCTCACCTGGAGTTCCCACACCATACTTGGCAATATCACTGGCAATGACCAAAACCTTAGACTCTGGAGAATTTTCCACATGCAATTTAGCATAATGAAGGGCAGCTGTCGCTCCATAGCAGGCTTCTTTGATTTCAAAGCTACGGGCGAAAGGCTGAATGCCTAACAGACCATGAACAAAGACTGCTGCTGCCTTACTCTGGTCAATTCCTGACTCGGTCGCCACGATGACCATGTCGATTTCTTCTTTTTCTTTGTCTGAGAGGATAGAGTTGCTTGCACTAGCAGCCAAGGTAACAATGTCCTCAGTCAGTGGCGCAATACTAATTTCATTTAATAAGAGTCCCTTGCTAAATTTTTCGGGGTCAACTCCCCTCGCTTCTGCTAAGTCTTGTAATTTCAAGACATATTGACTGGTCGCAAAACCAATCTTATCAATACCGATTGTCATATTTACCTCTGTTTTTTCATTCATTGTAAAAAATCGTTTCATTCTATTTTATCACAAATAGGAACAAAAGAGAGAAAAAAGACTTGATTCAACAAATCAAGTCTTTGCTTTGACTGCATTAGGAAGAGATTCCTCGTTGTTTGCGGATGTAGTAATAAAGCTTTAGAATTACCGTTCCACTTGCCATTCCAATAGAAATAACAAGGGCTAACATAACCACCAAAGTCGCGCTGGCAATAGCATGGCTGTAATCGCCTGTCACAAAGAAAGCTGTCGTTCGATAGGATAAATAACCCGGCACCAAGGGAGCAAGAATGGCCAAGACAAAAACTACCGCTGGTGTCTTATAGACAATACTTAAAATCTGACTGATGCAAGAGCCAATTACTGCTGCGATAAAGGTCGCAATAATAACATTGGTTGGTTCTTTGAGCACGAGATAGAGGAGCCAAACGCCCATTCCCAAAATACCACCAGGTAGGAGCATGGAGCGTTGAACATTCAGTACGATTAGAAAGGTGATAATGGCGAGTAAACTCGCCACTGCTTGGAGTAAAATACTTGTTAGAGTCATCTTATGTCATCAAAACCAGGGCGACAGAGGTGCCAGCCCCTAAAGCGAGGGTAATGAGCAAAGATTCAAACATCTTGCTCATACCAGAGTTGATATGGTTGGTCATGATATCCCGTACCGCATTTGTCAGAGCAATCCCTGGAACAAAGGGCATGACCGCTCCTGCTATAATCAGGTCTGCCGTCGAAGGAAATCCTGTATAGCGGGCCCAGAACTGGGCGATCAATCCGAAAACAAAGGCACCCGCAAAGGCCGTTACAAAAGGAATGCGGACAAACTTCTCTACGTAGAGAGAGAAGGCAAATCCAAATAAAGTCGCAATAGCTGCACCAAAAGCGTCATAAACATTGCCCCCAAACATAATCGAGAAGAAGGGGGCACTAAGGGTCGCTGCGATGGTCACTTGGAACTTGCTATAAGGAAGGGGTTGATTGCCGATTTCTTTCAGCTTTGTAAAGGCTGTAGAGAGATCAATCTGGCCGCCCACAAGTTCTCGAGAT
The DNA here is from genome assembly GCA_963533485.1 of uncultured Streptococcus sp. Classification (GTDB taxonomy): domain Bacteria; phylum Bacillota; class Bacilli; order Lactobacillales; family Streptococcaceae; genus Streptococcus. Next base: position 9,906 of record CAUSPE010000024.1, on the reverse strand, counting down.
ACTTGGTTGACATCACAAACTTTTTCGATGTTATAGGAGGATGATGTCACTCGCTTCATTCGAGAAATATTAGTATTTTCAATAGAAAAGAAAATAGCAGCGGGCATGGCAAGTACATTGCAATCCATAATCCCTTGTGAATGGGCAATACGAATCATGGTATCCTCTACCCGATGAATCTCCGAGCCACTTTTCAGGAGAATGGTTCCTGCTAGCATAATCACATCAATGACGGCATTCAACTCTCTCGATTCGTCCATTTTCTCCTCCTTTTTTCTACTCCCTATATTTTATCACAAAATCTTGTGAAAAAAAATCTTTGTCATGAAATCATGACAAAGATTCGTTTAATCTCGAGAACTTTCGTGAGTTCCTTCACTATTGGATGAACTGCTAGAAGGAGTGTTCCCTTGTTGATTTCCTTGTTGGTTCCCCTGGTTTGGACTTGTAGGAGAACCCTGGTTCCCACGTTGGGCAGGATTAGAGGATGAAGTTGACGGTGGTGTTTTTGGTTTGTAGATAGAAAGTTTGATACGCGTACTTGCAAGATCAACCAGTTCTCCTGCTCTTGGCGTTTGACTTACAACAGTTCCTTCTGCCGTTCCTTCAGGAGCATTCGATACTTCTACAACCTCAATATTTGCTTCCTTCACACCGACAATCTGAGTCAAGTTATTCTTTGTAAACTCGAGACTTGAACCGATGTAGTTCGGCATGCTGACACTAGTCACCTTCTTAGCCACTGTTAAGGTAATCGTAGTAGCTTTTGAGAGATCATAAGTCGAACCCGATGCAGGTGTCTGTCTGAGGATAGTTCCAGGTTCGCTTTCGCTGGATTCTTCCTCTTCCATCTTGATTAGATTTTCAGGAACCTTCTTCTCCTTGAGTTCAGCTACGACATCCGTATACTTACGTCCGACGTAATTGCTCAATTGGAAAGATTGCTTCCCAGAAGAAACAATCAAATTGACCTTGGTTCCTTCTTTTCGGCCACTACCAGCTTCTGGATCCGTTCGAATAACACGTCCTTCTGCTACTGTATCGCTGGCTTCTGACTTTTCTTCACCGGCTTCAAACTTGGATTTTTTAAGAGCTTCCTTAGCCTCTGCAACGGTTTGTCCAGCTACGTCAGGAATAGCAATCGTTGCTGGTGTTCTTGACAAAATCCAGACCAAAGAGGCTGCAACCAATAGAAGACTGGCCAAAAGAATCATATAGCGAGCCTTAAACTTCCGTTTCTTGGCTGGCTTTGGCGCCGGAGCCGGCTCTGCCACTGGTTGAGTTGGTTTCTTTGGCTGAGGGCGTTCTTCTTGCGCCGGAGCTTTAGGAATCGATGTCAGTGTACTTTGTGGAACTTTAGGTAAAGTCTTAGTGTCTGCCTTACTCGCATCGTCAAAGACCAGTTTCGGTTCATTCCGACGATTATAAGACAAGCTAGTTGACAAGTCCACATACATTTCCGAAACAGACTGATAACGATCTGACAGCTTCTTAGCAGTTGCCTTGATGACAACATTTTCTAAAGCCTGAGGGACAGATGGGTTTTCAGCTATGACGGACGGAAGTGGTTTCTGGAAATGCTGGAGGGCAATCGTAACCGCACTATCCCCATCATAAGGGATATGTCCCGTCAGCATTTCATAGAAGATAATCCCCATTGCATAGATATCACTCTGGAAGGTCGCTTTAGAACCACGCGCTTGTTCAGGTGATAAATAATGAACAGAGCCTAACATTGAGTTTGTCTGGGTCAGACTGGTCTCCGCAAAGGCTACGGCAATCCCAAAGTCCGTGACCTTAGCTGTGCCGTCAGGTGTCAAGAGGATATTTTGAGGTTTCAAATCCCGGTGAACAATTCCTCGAGTATGGGCTAAGCGCATGGCCAAGAGGATTTGCCCCATGATCCGAACTGCTTCTTCATTTGAAAGAGGGTAGTGTTCTTTGATATAACGCTTGAGGTCAAGGCCTGCTACGTATTCCATAGCTAGGTACTGTTGACCATCTTCCTCACCAATATCTGTTATCCGAACGATATGAGGATGGTCCAGATCCGCCATGGCCCTCGCTTCACGCTGGAAACGTGCCACAGCAATCGGGTCCGTCTGGTAGTTGGTCCTCAGGACCTTCACTGCCACTTCTTCCCCGTCTAGGATCAAATCCTTGGCCAAGTAAACATCTGCCATGCCTCCTCGACCAATCTGCTTGACAATCCGATACCGCCCGGCAAAAATCTTGCCGATTTGGATCATTCTGCTGCCTCCTCGTTCATGTAAACAAGGGCAACCGTAATGTTGTCTAAACCTCCTGCATTGTTAGCGAAGCGAATGAGGGTTGCTGCCTTGTCTGCTAGGGAAATATCGCTGGTTACGATATCATAAATCTCGCTTGCCGAAATCATATTGGTCAAACCATCACTATTGAGCAAGAGATAATCTCCTGACTCCAGTGTAATCATCCCAAAATCTGGCTGGATTTCATCCTTTTGTCCGATAGACTGGGTGATGATATTCTTTTGAGGGTGAGTTTCTGCTTCTTCTGGAGTCAATTGACCAGCCTTGAGCAATTCGTTGACCAAGGAATGGTCACTCGTCAACTGGTGGTATTCTTCTCCACGAATCAAACCGATACGAGAATCTCCAATGTGAGCATAGATGGCTTGGTTGTCAATAAACGCAACAGCTTCTAGCGTTGTTCCCATGCCTCTGTAAGCTTCGTCCTGACCTAGTTGATGAATTTTTTGATTTTCAATCTCTAGGTAGTGGGCAAACCACTCACGAACTTCATTGACTGAGTCGATTTGGGTATCCACCCAAGCCACACCAAGGTCTGTTACCGCCATCTCACTAGCGATATTTCCTGCACGGTGTCCTCCCATCCCGTCAGCCAAGATGATCATAGTGCGTCCTGCTCGGTTGACAAAGTGATTGACATAGTCCTGATTATTTGTCCGTTTCTGACCAACATCTGTTAATAATGCTATTTCCATTGTGTCAGTTCCTTCCTATTCTGATATCTTGCGAAATTGGCTGATAAAGAATCCATCACTTCCATACAATTCTGGAGTAATCAGGATGCAGCCATCTTTCAGGATATCCTTACATTCGTGTTCTAGTTTAACCTGCTCGAACTCGGGATGACTTTCTAAAAACGCTTCAACGACTTGAAAGTTCTCCTCAGAGACAATAGTACAGGTACTATAAGTTATTATACCACCTTTTCGTAGCGTTTGACAAACACTACCTAATATTTCCAGCTGAATTTCCTGTAAGGATGTGAAATCTGCTGTTTCTTTATTGTATTTGATGTCTGGTTTGCGGCGTAAAAGTCCAATCCCAGAACAGGGAGCATCTACCAAAATCTTATCAAAAGAGTCCCGACCGAAAAACTCATGTACCTTTCTGGCGTCCAATTTTTGTGTTTGCACTCGATCTGCCACACCTAAACGCTCCGCATTTTCTTGGATCAAGTCCAACTTATGATCATAAAGATCCAAAGCCGTCACCTTACCGGATGTGAGGTAAGAGGCCATATGGGCTGTTTTTCCACCCGGAGCGGCACAGGCATCCAAGACCTGTTCATCACCTTGTAGATCAAGAGTCGGAGCAACCAATTGACTGGATTCGTCTTGGATGGTAATGGCTCCATCCGCAAACAAATCATGGCCTGCAAAGTGGCCTTGCTCCTTGACCAGACCAGTGGCAGCCAAAGGGGAATCAGTCGCCTCTAACAAAGCTTTGATTTCCTCTTTTCGGCTCAAATCGGCTACACGAATACTGGCTTTGCTGCGCACCAAGAGACTTTTAAAGATGGCTTGTGCTCGCTCTTCACCGTATTCTTCCTTGAGCTTAGACACTAGCCAAACTGGGAGAGAATAAGCAATGGAATCACGCTTGTTTTTGCGTTTGATACTGTCAATGTCTGGCCAGCCTTCTCGCAAAATACGACGCAGGACGGCGTTGACTAATTTTTCACTGCCTTTTTTACGCGCTTTGGCTAACTCTACCGCTTCATTGACAACAGCGTGATTAGGAATCTTATCTAGATACCGAAGTTGGTAGGCGCTCAGAAGGAGCAGGATATAGAGCCAGTTATCTAGCTTATCTCTGTCTTCGATAAAGTGGGACAGGTACCATTCCAGGGTGAGTTTTCGGGCTACCGTTCCGTAGACAATCTCTGTCACCAAGCCCTTATCTGCTGCTGAGAGTTGACTCCCCTTAAGGTGTTTGTTTAAGGCAATATTGGAATATGCTTGGTTAACCAAAACATCCTCTAGCACTGCTAGAGCTAGACTTCTAGCCGTTTCTACTTTAGTCACCAAATCGTTCTCCTACAGTCAATGTCCGTCCGACTCCGTTGAGGAAGGAAGCAATGTCCATCTTAGGCTTACCTGCTGGCTGCACTTGCTTGAGAGATAGAGCACCTTCTGCCGTAGCGACGATCAATTCCTTCTTGCCGATTGAGAGAATCTCGCCTGGAGCTCCCTGACCTTCTACTGGCAGGGCTTCATAAATCTTAAAGCGATCTCCCTTGAGAAAAGTGTGGGCAACAGGCCATGGATTCATGCCACGAAGTTGGTTAAAGAGTTGACGGTTAGTCTTATTCCAGTCCAACTTTTCTTCCTCTGGTTTGATATTTGGCGAGAAAGTGACCTGACTAGGATCTTGAGGCACAGGTTTGATCTCCCCAGCAATATAGCCAGGAAGGGTGTCCAAAAGCAAGTCCCGACCAACAATCGCTAATTTTTCAAACAAGGTGCCGACATTGTCCTCATCTGTGATAGGAATGCTACGACGAGAAATCATATCTCCTGCATCCATTTCCTTAACCATCTCCATAATGGTCACACCAGCTTCCTTATCCCCTTGAATCAAGGCATAATGAATGGGGGCGCCACCACGGTGTTTTGGAAGAAGGGAAGCGTGAACGTTGACCGCAAAATCCATGCTATCAAGGAGTTTACTTGGGAGAAACTGCCCAAACGCAGCAGTGATAATCCCATCCGCCCCTAGCTTCATAATGACTTCCATCTCTGGACTTCCAGATAATTTTTCAGGCTGGTAGATAGGAAGATTTGCTTCTTTGGCAGCCTGCTTGACTGGGGTTTCTTGGATGACTTTTTTACGACCGACAGCGCGATCTGGCTGGGTCACAACAGCTAGAATCTCGTAACGGTCATCTGATAACAACCCCTTCAAAACTGTCGCTGAAAAATCGGGAGTTCCCATAAAGATTAGTTTTGTCATTTTTTCTCCTTCTTATAAAAATTGCTGCGGCTCATGGTCAATACTGAGACGAAGCTCGCTATTTTCCCGTTCTTGAGTCAAGGCCAAGACCTGGTTGAGAGTCGGTCCCAGCTTATCTTCTAAACGGTATTTAATCAAAATCTGGTAATGATAAAGGTTGTGGGTACGGGCGATGGGTTTGGGCGTTGGTCCAAGGATTTTACTAGTTTCCGATAAACCTGAGCGCAAAATTCCCATGACTTCATAGGCACGTTTGACAACCTCTTCTTCTTTCTTGTGAGAGAGGGTAATGCCAATTGTGAAATAGTAAGGTGGGTAGCCGAGTTGGCGCCTGATACTCATTTCATAAGCGTAAAAGCCTTCGTAGTCCTGATCTTTTGCAAAACGAATGGCATAATGCTCAGGATTATAAGACTGAATCAAAACCTGCCCAGCCTTTTCTGCACGACCTGCGCGACCTGCCACCTGAGTTAAGAGTTGGAAGGTTCTCTCGGAAGAACGAAAATCAGGTAGATTCAAGGCCGTATCCGCATTGAGCACTCCGACTAGGGTCACATTGGGAAAATCCAAGCCCTTAGCAATCATCTGAGTTCCCAGCAAGATATCTGCTTCCCCTCGTCCAAACTGGTCAAGAAGAGCTTGGTGACTGCCTTTCTTGCGGGTCGTATCCACATCCATGCGCAGAATACGGGCCTGAGGAAAGAGTTCTGCCAGTTCATCATAGGCTTTCTGAGTCCCTGTCCCATAGTAACGAATACTGCGACTCTGACAGTTGGGACAGACATGAGGAATTCCCTTCGAAAAGCCACAGTAATGGCAGTTCATGGTCTTGGTATCCATGTGGAGAGTCAGAGAAATGTCACAGTTGGGACAAGTATCCACCGTCCCACACTCCCGACACATAACAAAGCTAGAATAACCCCGACGGTTGAGCATGAGGACTACCTGCTCTTTTTTATCCAGGCGGTCTTGGATGGCCTCTAGCAAAGGGGGCGTAAAGTTTGACGTCTCATTCTGCCCGATATAGTCACGAAAGTCAATCACTTGAACCTCGGGTATCGTAGCCAAAGGATTGGCCCGTTGGGTCAGACGTAAGTGTTGATAGACGCCTTTTCCAGCTCGCGCACGGCTCTCTAAGCTCGGTGTCGCCGAACCAAGGACTAGGGCTGCTTGATTGTACTGGGCCCGTAGAATGGCGACCTCTCTAGCATGATAACGGGGATTGCTGTCTTGTTTGTAGCTGGCTTCATGCTCTTCGTCGATAATCATGACACCTAGATTTTTCAAAGGAGCAAAGATAGCTGATCGAGCGCCAACGACAACTTGGGCATCGCCACGCTCAACCTTGCGCCATTCGTCGTACTTCTCACCATTGGATAGTCCTGAGTGAAGAATAGCCACTTTCTCACCAAATCGAGCAATAAAACGCTCCGTCATCTGTGGCGTCAGAGAAATCTCAGGTACCAGTAAAATAGCCGTCTTACCCTTATCCAAGGCCCCTTGGATAATCTGCAAGTAAACCTCCGTTTTCCCACTTCCTGTAATTCCTTGAAGAAGGAAAGGAGGCTGTTGACTGCCAATAGCGCTGACAACGGCATCACGCGCCTGTCTTTGCTCCCGATTCAATTCCAAAGGTTGGCTGACTTCAATGCCTTCAAAATAAGCGGCTGAGCGTTGCACTTCCTTTTGGACTAGGGTTAGAGCTCCTTGCTCCACAAAGAAGTTGACTTGCTCGCGTGAGTAGGACTCTAACAAACTAGCCAGAGGAGCACTCTCAGGATGAGACAGCAAATAGTCTCTCAGCTCTGCCTTTTTCTTAGCACGCGTAGAAATCTCAATACCTTCTAACTGCTCAACATGGACCTCGTACCAAGACTGGGTTTTGACCTTCTTCTGATCGACTGCCTGGTATTCTAAGCGGAGCAGACCTTTTCTGGTCAAGCGCATCATTTCTGCCTGTTTAGCAAGGTCTAGAGAAGAAAAAGCTAGCGAATCTTCTGAACCAAACAAACACTCTCGGTCTGCCTGACTCAGACCTTCCAGAGGATAGAGAATCTTATCATAACTAGAGTTTAAAAATCCTGGCAACATGGCTTTTAGGATGGAGATTTTATAAGAAAAGACAGACTTGCGTAACTCCTCAGCCAGCCAGAGTTGCTCTTGAGTCAAGACGGGAGAAAAGTCTAGCACCTCTGCAATCTCCTTCAAGTCCTGATCAGCTTCTTCCTCATCTGACTGGAACTCCAAATCTAGCACAATCCCTTGTATCAAACGATTACCCTTGCCGAAGGGGACATGGACCCGCATACCGACTTCCAGCATCTCTACAAATTCCTCTGGGACCTTATAACTATAGGGATGGTCCGTCTGCATCAGGGGAATATCCACGATAATCTTTGCGATAGCCATCTTCTCACCTCCTTCTTGTCAGTAAATTCTTGCAATAGAAAAAATAAGATTGAGTCCCCCCAACCTTAAATTTTTTCACCATCTTCTTTTTCTTTAGCGATTTGCTCTTTGATTTTCTTTTCTTCTTCTTCTCTGCGGCGTTTTTCTTCTTCGATACGGAGACGAACCGCTTCACGTTTTCCTTCTGGATCTGGGTGAATGGTTACATTTCCTGACTCGATTTCTTCTAAAGCACGAAGAGTTGATTTTTCAGACTTAAACTCTTGAGTTGCTGGCGCGCCTGCTTCTAGTTCGTGGGCACGTTTTGCTTCCAAGATTACGAGTGAATATTTTGATGGCACCTTGTCCAGCAAGGTATCGATAGAGGGTTTTAACATCATTTGCTTGTACCTGTTTCCTATAGTTTATCGAGTAGTTGGAGATTTTGGCAACATCTCCTGGTAGTGACCAATGACACGGTCCACACGGAAGTGTTCTGCTTCGATCACACGCTTGACACGTTCAGCAGCGAGGGGCACCTGATCGTTGACAATGGCATAATCATACTCACGCATGAGAGCAATTTCTTCCTTGGCTTTTTCGATTCGTTGGGCAATCACTTCAGCGCTATCTGTTCCACGACCTACCAAACGATCTTGCAATTCATCCAAATCTGGTGGCGTTAGAAAGATAAAGACAGCATCTGGAACCTTTTTCTTAACCTGAAGAGCTCCCTGTACTTCAATCTCAAGAAAGACATCGATTCCCTTGTCTAGGGTTTCGTTGACATAGGTCAGAGGAGTTCCATAGTAGTTACCGACATATTCTGCATATTCCAACATCTGACCTTGACGGATCAGCTCTTCAAACTCTTCACGAGTACGGAAGAAATAGTCCACTCCGTCCACTTCACCAGGACGTTGCGCACGCGTCGTCATCGATACAGAGTATTGAAATTGATTCTCAGAACTCTCAAAAATCTCTCTTCTAACCGTTCCTTTCCCAACTCCTGAAGGACCAGAAAAAACGATTAGCAAGCCTCGGTCTGCCATTATGTCTCCTTTAGTTAGTCTGTGAAATAAAGTGAAATTTCTCTCGGATACTGATGATAGCGTCAGTTATCCTTCTACAGTCTTTCTATCTAGTGTAACAAAAAAGCAGTAATTTTTCAACTGCTCTTTCTTATTTATTTAGCATAAAGTAGTATCAAAAAAAGGAATTACATATAAAAAGACTTGCTATTTTATTCTATTTAAGAGATAATTGTAATAATATTAAAAAGGAGATTTTTATGGGAGTTTATAAAGGAAAATCTGTTGATGAGGCAATCGAAAATGGTTTATTAGATTTAAACCTCAAAAAAGAAGATGTTCATATACACGTTATTGAAAAAGGCCAAGCTGGAATCTTTGGTTTTTTTGAAAAAGAAGCTGAGGTAGAAATAACACCTTTAACTGAGAAGGAACTCAAATTAAAGAAATTGGCTCCGTATTTGAGTGCTGGAGGTTTTGTTATTTTAATTTTATTTTTTATCTTAATTGGAGTAAGCCAAAATAACAAATCTAATTCGTCTACTTCTTTGTCTTCGTCTACAAATCCTAGTTCGGTTACAGAAAAATCTACTGAAAAAACTACTAAACCTTCATCTACCTCTAAAGAATCCTCAACAAGTTCAAGTAGCCAATCTAGTTCAACTAGTTCATCATCAAACTCTGTTGAAACTTCGTCAACTAGCCCCTCACAATCTTCAACAATTACCATAGAAAACAACTCCGAATTTCAAGCGCTACTACAAACAGAGGACCAAAGTACAATAACAGATTTTGTACAAAAATATAAAGGTAAAACGATTGAATTTGATGGAAATTTTGCTGATTTATCTAAGGTGAAGTCAAAGTATGATATCCTTATTCATTCTGGAGATTATCATCCTGATGAAGCAACCGGGCCTAATTTTAAATTTATTGAAATTAACCTTATTTCTAACCCTGTTTTCAAACCATTCAATGGTGAAAATATCAGAAAAGGACAAAATGTTCATATAAAGGCCAAAGTTGGAGCCTATAATGCCACACAAGATTTAATTTACTTATCTCCAATTGAGGTCTCGCCTAGATAAATGGTTAATATCTCTTGTTTAGTAATAATAAAAAAATGAAATCAGATTTTTATCTGATTTCATTTTTTTATTTAGCATAATCTACTGCACGAAGTTCGCGGATCACGGTTACCTTGATATTTCCTGGGTAATCGAGATTGTTTTCAATTTTCTCAC
>CAUSPE010000023.1:0-31407 GCA_963533485.1 uncultured Streptococcus sp. | reverse complement strand
TACTCATATAGAAAACACTTTTAGAAAGATGCCTATGCTTCCATATCCATTCTCGTATTTTACTAGTATCTGGGGATTTCGTAAGCCCCTATCAAAACGTTTCGGACTCAACTGGTTTCAACTCCTCTTTACTAGCATTTTCCTCATCAGTTTGTCCATGGTTCCAATTGCCATTCAAAACAGCTCACAGGAAACGTATCCACTGGATACCTTTATCGATAATGTCTACACTCCACTGACAGATGAAGCCATCATGGACTTGTCAGAGAATGCACAAATCGTAGATGGAAAGCTGAACTACTCAGGTACGAAGAATCAGCAGCCTTCTCTTCTGATTGGCCCGAGCCAAAGCAAGGAATTGCCAAAGGACTTGCAACTTCATTTTGATACTGAAGAACTCGTCATCAGTAAGGAAAGTAAGGAACTAACTCGCATTCGCTACCACGCCATTCAAACGGAGAGTTTCCAGAGTAAGGAAGCTTTAACCCAGGCTATTTCTAAAGACTGGTATCAACAGAACCGTGTCTATATCAGTCTCTTTCTCGTCCTTGGTGCTAGCTTCCTCTTTGGATTGAATTTCTTCATTGTCTCTCTTGGAGCTAGTCTTCTCCTTTATATCACCAAAAAATCACGCCTCTTTTCATTTAGGAGCTTTAAAGAGTGCTACCATTTTATCTTGAACTGTTTAGGATTACCAACTTTGATTACGCTTGTTTTGGGACTTTTTGGCCAAAATATGACAACCCTTATCACTGTACAAAACATTCTTTTTGTTCTTTATCTGGTCACTATTTTTTACAAGACACATTACCGTGATCCAGATTATCATAAATAGGAGATTTTTATGCCCGTGACGATTAAAGATGTGGCTAAAGCAGCAGGTGTCTCACCTTCCACTGTTACCCGCGTCATTCAAAATAAATCAACGATTAGTGATGAAACTAAAAAACGAGTTCGCAAGGCAATGAAGGAGCTCAACTACCATCCCAATCTCAATGCTCGTAGCTTGGTAAGTAGCTATACTCAGGTTATCGGTCTGGTGCTCCCTGACGACTCGGATGCCTTTTACCAAAATCCTTTCTTCCCATCTGTCCTACGAGGAATCGCTCAAGTCGCATCTGAAAACCACTACGCTATTCAAATTGCAACAGGGAAAGATGAGAAGGAACGTCTCAATGCGATTTCTCAGATGGTTTATGGCAAGCGTGTTGACGGTTTGATTTTCCTCTACGCTGAGGAAGAAGACCCTCTGGTCAAGCTAGTAGCTGATGAGCAGTTCCCTTTCCTCATTCTCGGAAAATCCACTTCACCCTTTATCCCTCTTGTTGATAATGACAATGTACAAGCTGGCTTTGATGCGACAGAGTATCTCATCAAAAAAGGATGCAAACGAATTGCCTTTATCGGGGGTACAAAGCGACTCTTCGTAACGCAAGATCGTCTAACTGGCTATGAGTCTGCACTCAAACAACACCAACTTCCGATGGATACCAACTTAACCTACTTTGCGACCGAATTTCTAGAAGAAAAAGGTTATCAGTTCAGTGAACTTCTGTTCAATCACGATCCGCAGATTGACGCTATCATCACAACCGATAGTCTCCTTGCAGAAGGGGTTTGTGACTACATCAGTAAGCATCAGTTAACTGTTCCTGTCTTGAGTTTCGACTCTGTCAATCCTCGACTTGACCTCGTAGCTTATGTGGATATCAATAGTCTGGAACTTGGGCGCGTTTCCTTTGAAACCATTCTCCAGATCATCAACGATGCTAAAAACAATAAACAGATTTGTTACCGCCAGTTGATTGCCCACAAAATTATCGAAAAATAAAGACCAGCCTTGCGGCTGGTCTTTTGAGTATTATTAATTGTCTGTTTCTACGAATCGTCCTAGGATGTGGACATTTTCGGATACAGAGACAAAGGCTGTCGGATCGACCTGTTTCATGATGTGTTTAAAATCATTAAACTCTGCTCGTGTGATAACCGTAATCAAGACTGCTTTTCTCTCATGATTATAGGTTCCTTCTGCATCGTGGATCATAGTTGCTCCGCGGTGCAATTTTTTATGGATTTTTGCAATTACTTTATCAGGATTATTGGTCACAATCATGGCCTGCATCCGTTTTTGCTTGGTAAAGACCGCATCTGTCACACGGCTCGATACAAAAATAGTAATCATGGAGTAGAGGGCGTATTTCCAACCAAAGGTCAACCCAGCAATCAACATGATGCTCCCATTGACCAAAAAGGAAATACTGCCGACATTTTTCCCCGTTTTCTTGCGAATGGTCAGACTGACGATATCTGTACCTCCGCTAGAAATATTGTTACGGAGCGCAAAACCAATCCCCAAGCCCATGACAACACCCCCAAAAAGGGCATTGATGATGGGATCCTCTGTCAGGGTCACAACTGGCACAAGCTGGATAAAGAGGGAACTCATGGATACTGTGATAAAGGTAAAGATTGTAAACTTATGCCCAATCTGATACCAAGCCAAAATCATCAACGGAAAATTGATAGCATAAAAGGTTAGCGATATTGGAATGTAAAAACCAAACCAGTGATTACTCAAGGCAGAGATAATCTGTGCCAGACCCGTCGCGCCACTGGAGTAAACGTGCCCTGGTTGAAAAAAGAAATTGACTGCTACTGCTGACAAAAAGCCATAAACCAGAGAAGCCGATACTTTCTCATCATATTTTTCCCGAGAGATACTTTGTAAAACTCGTAAGATTTTTATCTGATAAGCAAAGCGGCGCAGATAATAGCGCCACCGCTTAATTCGTTTTGCTTGTTTCATCTTCTTCTACTTGTAAGCTGAGTTCCTCTAGTTGTTTGAGAGCGACTGTTGATGGAGCTTGTGTCATTGGGTCGGTTGCCTTATTGTTCTTAGGAAAGGCAATGACTTCACGAATATTTTCTTCTCCTGCTAAGAGCATCACAAAACGGTCAAGTCCAATAGCCAAACCACCGTGTGGTGGGAAACCATAGTCCATGGCTTCAAGAAGGAAACCAAACTGGTCATTTGCTTCTTCGGCTGAGAAACCAAGAGCCTTGAACATGCGTTCTTGAAGGTCTTTTTGGTTGATACGAAGGCTACCACCACCAAGCTCATAACCGTTCAAGACGATATCGTAAGCAATGGCACGAACCTTAGCCAAATCACCTTCTAATTCGTGAGCTGTCTCTTCCTGTGGAAGTGTGAATGGATGGTGGGCGCTCATGTAGCGACCTTCTTCTTCAGACCATTCAAACATTGGCCAGTCAACCACCCAAAGGAAGTTGAATTTATCGTTATCAATCAAGTCAAGCTCTTTGGCAATACGGCCACGAAGGGCACCAAGGGTTGCATTGGCCACTTCAAGCGTATCCGCCACAAAGAGAACCAAGTCCTTATCTTCAAGACCAAGTGCTGCAGTCAATTCTGCTTGGATACCAGTCAAGAACTTGGCAACCGGTCCATTTAATTCTCCATCAACTACCTTGACCCAAGCAAGTCCTTTGGCACCATATTGTTTGGCTACTTCAGTCATCTTGTCAATGTCTTTACGTGAGTAGTTATCTGCTGCTCCTTTGACCACAATGGCTTTAACGGCAGGTGCTTCTGAGAAGACTTTAAAATCAACACCCTTGACAACTTCTGTCAAGTCCTGAAGCAACATGTCAAAACGCGTATCTGGCTTATCAGAACCGTAAAGAGCCATCGCGTCATCGTACTTCATACGAGGAAATGGAAGCGTCACGTCGATGCCTTTTGTTTCCTTCATCACGCGCGCAATCAAGCCTTCTGTGATATCTTGGATTTCTTGCTCACTAAGGAATGACGTTTCCAAGTCGACCTGGGTAAACTCAGGCTGACGGTCTCCACGCAAGTCTTCATCACGGAAACATTTAACGATTTGGTAGTAACGGTCAAATCCAGCATTCATCAAGAGCTGCTTGGTAATCTGTGGACTTTGAGGAAGAGCGTAGAAATGTCCTTTGTTGACACGAGATGGCACCAAATAGTCACGCGCCCCTTCTGGTGTAGACTTAGAAAGGAATGGTGTTTCCACATCAATAAACTCCAACTCATCCAAGTAGTTACGGATAGAATGGGTCACCTTGGCACGAAGTTTGAGATTTTCCAACATCTCTGGACGACGAAGGTCAAGGTAACGGTAACGCAAACGTGTATCGTCATTTGCCTCAATCCCATCTTTAATCTCAAAAGGTGTTGTTTTGGCTGTATTCAGCACTGTAAGAGCTGTCACGTTCAACTCAACTGCACCAGTTGGCAACTTATCATTGGCCTGCTCACGCGCAGCAACCTGACCCGTCACCTCGATAACAAATTCGCTACGAAGACTTTCAGCTGTTGCCATAACCTCTGCAGAAACTTTTTCAGGGTTGATAACCAACTGCATGATTCCTTCACGGTCACGAAGGTCGATAAAGATCAAACCACCCAAGTCACGACGACGGCCAACCCATCCTTTCAAGGTCATTTCTTGTCCGATGTGTTCCTCACGAACACGACCAGCATACATACTACGTTTCATTGTTTCTCTCCTCTTTTATTCTGTTACTATTTTACCATAAAAGCGCAGGCTCTTCATGAAAATCAGCAGAAAAGTTTGATTGTCTTTAGAAATCAAAACGAACAGACAAAAAATCCGATGAAAACGTCATCGGATTCTCTGATTATGATTCTTAACTTTTTTTACGCTTTTCAGCAATCTCGGCTGCCTTTTTAGGTAGAACAATCTCCGTCGCATAAGCCGAAGCAAAACGCAAGACACCTGCAATAGGCGCAAAGACAACTGCTAGATAGTTGTAAAAGAAATCACCTTTAAAGGCATAGGCAAGTGCCCCGATGATAAAGAAGAGAACGACCGCCTGTATCACTGCTAATAAAATTACTCGTTTCATGTGACCTCCTGACTCTATTATAGCATGAGTATCATCAAAAAGCCGATTAAATTATTCAAAGCGTGGAGAGAAATGCTGTATAGAAGACCTTTTCGGCTTACATAAGCCAGGCCCAAACTCAATCCCAGACTAGCATAAACTAAAAACTGTTGCAAAGTCCCTGGAAAATGAATCAAGGCAAAAAGCACACTCGATACGAGGAGAAACAGAGCTGTCTGTTTGCTGTTGTTCTGCTTAGGAAAGAGATAGCGCGCTAACATCCCTCTAAAGATGAGTTCTTCCGTCAGAGGAGCAAAGACCACTACCATAAAGAAACCAAAGACAGGCTGAGCAACTGTCAATTGTGATACGATTTGTTGATTGACTGACGGATCTTCTGGCAAAAAGAACTGGGCTGTAATCGCCACTAGCAAAACCAGAGTAGGCAACCAGATATAACGATTAAAAGCTGTCGTCTGGATGCTAACCTTTTCTGTCTGATACCATCTGTAAACTCCATAAACATAGGCCCCTGATAGGACGACATAAAGTGGTAAGACTCCAAAGATTGAAACCCCTAGTCCAAGAGCTGACAACGCCGTACTCTGAACCAGACCATAGCCAAAGAAAAAGGATAGAACAGCTAGAAGAAACCAGCCAAGATTTTTAAGTAATTTCATAAAAGACTCCTATTGAAATGAAGACTTAGCATTGTTATTCGCATCATTTTGATAAAAATGTGGAATACAGTCGCAACCAAAAGGGATAATAAGCGAATTCCTCTTGCAAAAATAGAAACGGTAGTAATGGTTTTATAAAGATATTTTGGAGCAAGCAAGAGCAATGTTAATCCTAGGAAAAAGAGAGTCAGGAGTAGGTTCCTGACCAGTTTTTCTACTATTAAAAGCCTAATTTTTCAAAGATTTCTGAGAAATTTTGATTGATTGCATCAAGTGACACTTGAACTTCTTCTCGTGTTTGGTTGTTCTTAACCGTCACTTGTCCGCTTTCGACTTCGCTCTCTCCGAGAGTAATGAGAATCTTAGCCGCAAAGACATCGGCTGACTTGAACTGAGCTTTGAGCTTCCGATTAAGGTAATCACGCTCTGCTTTAAAACCTTGTTGGCGAAGGGCTTGTACCAATTCCAAGGCCTGGACATTTGCTCCTTCACCCAAGACTGCGATATAAACATCTAGAGCGTTTTCGATAGGGAGGGCCACACCTTGCTTTTCAAGGATGAGAAGCAGGCGCTCTACACCAAGGCCAAATCCAAATCCAGCAGTTTCAGGACCACCAAAGTAGGCAACCAAACCATCGTAGCGACCACCTGCACAGACGGTCAAGTCATTGCCCTCGATCTCAGTGATAAACTCGAAAATCGTGTGGTTGTAGTAGTCCAAACCACGTACCATATTGGTATCGATGATATAGTCTACACCCAGATTTTCCAACATCTGACGAACGGCATCAAAATGAGCTTGGCTTTCTTCATCAAGGAAGTCCAAGATAGACGGTGCATTTTCTACTGCCACATTGTCTTCTTTTTCCTTAGAGTCCAAGACACGGAGAGGATTTTCCTCCAAACGACGTTGGCTATCCTTCGACAAGGTCTCCTTGAGCGGTGTCAAATAGTCGATCAAGGCCTGACGATAAGCCGCACGGCTCTCAGGATTTCCGAGAGTGTTGAGGTGCAATTTGACACCTTGGATGCCGATTTCTTTCAAGAAATGAGCTGCCATAGCGATTGTTTCCACATCGGTAGCTGGATTGCTAGAGCCAAAGCACTCGACACCAATCTGGTGAAATTGGCGTAAACGCCCTGCCTGTGGACGCTCATAACGGAACATAGGGCCCATGTAATAGAACTTACTTGGCTTTTGCACTTCTGGTGCGAAGAGTTTATTTTCCACATAAGAGCGGACAACGGGCGCAGTTCCTTCTGGACGGAGGGTGATATGGCGGTCACCCTTGTCATAGAAATCATACATTTCCTTGGTTACGATATCCGTTGTATCTCCGACAGAGCGACTGATAACCTCGTAATGCTCAAAAATAGGCGTGCGCACTTCTGCATAGTTATAGCGCTTGAAAATTTCACGGGCAAAGCCCTCAACATACTGCCAGTTGGCAGACTCAGCAGGTAAAATATCCTGCGTTCCTTTTGGTTTTTGTAATTTCATAGGGAATCCTCTTTAAACTTAATAGTCTTATTTTACCATAAATAGAGGGATTAAAACAGTATGAATAAAATTAGGATTTAGATATCATTTTTGAGATTAATAATTGTCAAAAGAATAGCTAGCAAGGAAAGACCAACAAATAGCATCCAAGTCAACTGTATATTCCATACAGCTATAAGTGAAAAACAAGCTGTTCCCACAGGTATGGATAAGGTAAACAATAAACCTAAAAAATTACTGGTACGAGCTAGAACCTCTGGATCTAGATTTTTCATGAGCATGGCACTAATCTTTGGTGAAACTTTACCAGACACATACAGAGTTAAAAAGAGAAATAGTAAACCAAGCACGACTTGATTAAATACGTTAGCTAGACCAACTAGACTGAGTCCTACGGTCGCCCACATCATCAATCTAGGCAAAGACTGCTTCCCAAAATAATCATTGCCCGTAAGGCTACTGATGATGACTGCTACTAAAGCACAGACTTGACTGATAAATAGTGCCTCTGTATAAGAAAAATTCAAGAGAGAATGGCTCAAAAAGAAGATGTTATAGATGCTTCCTAAAGCGCCACCCAAGGCATTGATAAGCAAGACAGCAAAGAGCATAAAACCAAAGTTTTTCTGTCCACTTTTTAGAAAAACGAGACGTAAATTTCGGTAAATCGATAGAAACTGGTCTTTGATAGAAAGCTTATCATTTTTAAGGATTTCACCATCAGCAGATGAAATTGACAGGTTCAATTTGCTTCTTCCTAAAAAGAGAATAGCAGCTGATACTAGGAAAAAACAGGCATTGATTCCAGCAACGAGGGAAAAATTGTTGACCGATAGACCTAAGAGCCAGACTCCGAAAGCTTGACCACCAATAGCTGAAATATAGGTGATAAACTGGGAAAAAGAATAAGCCTCCATCAGATCCTCTTCAGCTACTTTTTCCTTAATAAGAGGCATGCGCAAGCCACCTGCAAAATCACTGATTACATCACTAATGACATTGATTAAACACAGGCTAGAAAAGGCAAATAAACTAGCTTGCTGAACAACTAGGGCTGCTAGAAAAAATAAAACTGCCTGAAACAAACCGCTATAGACCATCCATTTGACCTTGTCCCTCGTGTAATCTGCCCGAATCCCTACAAAAACTGTAAAGAGAGTCGGAAGAATCATGACAATATTCGCCATAGCAACAGCAAAAGAGGCTTGTGGCAAGGTCGATGCATAAACGATAAATACCAGGTTAAAAATCGAAGCACCAAAGGCATTGAAGAAGCGCGACAAAGTCAAGAGTCGATAAGCTTGATTTCTAAACAATAGTTTCATAGGTAATCTCCCTTCTTGTTATAATCCCTATATGAAGTATGACTATAGTATAGCACTTAGAAATTGAAAGGGAAAACTTTTGAATATATGCAACACACAAAATGAGCAAAGAAACGATAGAACTTTTGTAACGACCCGAGAGTAGTCAAAAGTTCTATCGCTTAAATTTTCAAATTATTTTCTTAGTTTGCAGATATTCAACAATCGGTTGTATTTCTGTAGTATTCAGCAGATTTGTTACAACCAAGCATCTCAAAAATATGGACAGCATCTTCCATCTTTTTCTGACCTTCCTTGACTCTACCCTGCTTGCTATCAAGAAGACCTTCAGCCCACAAATAGACAATTCGGAAATAGGTCTCATTTTCCTTGTAGAAATGCTCTTCGATGACACGTTTAAAATAAGAGGCATTGGTAAATTCTTCACACTCAATGCTGGCTAAAAAACCATTCAGTAGCATGGTGTGAAAAAGGTTCCGATTTCCCTTCATTTCCATTAGAAAATCGGATTTGCGGACCATTTCTCGTACATATCTAGTAAAAAGAGAAACAGACAAGAACGGAGAACTGACTGAGAACAAATTGAGTTCATAGATTCCCCAAATCTCAGTAGAAAACAAGTAGTCATGAAGGACTTTCCCTTCCTCTGCCGTTAACTCAACCGTTTCATCCATACTCTTCATATAAGACTTGATAATGATGGCATTTAGAACATGTTTCTGTTTGTTTTGAGAATGGGCATGCTTTTGATACTCCTTGCGATATAAGTCCTCAAGAGGTGCTATATTCTTTAAATCCAAAACATCTGTGATTTCTTTTCTCAACTCCGAATCTGTATCATACTGAAAACCTCTCGCCAGAAAGAGGATTTCCTCTACACTCGCAGATATATTTTCTAGGGCAAACAGAAACTTTCCCACCGAAAGTTCACTCTGACCTGTTTCAAATCGGGACAACATGGACGGCGAAAATTGTCCCCCAGTTGCTTGTCTCAGCGAGATATTTCTTGACTCTCGTAATTGTCTAAAGACTTTTCCAATCTGCTCCATAGACTTCCCCTTGATTCCATATTTTCTTCATTTTATCATATTTTTCAGAAAATTCATCAAAAACTTGCCAAATTGTCAGAATTATGAGAAAATAGAGGATATTTATCACGTGGAGGGACTGTAATGAGAGAGGATATCAAAATCAATGACCGTGCTTTGGCCTTGCAAGACCAAATTATCGAAAAACTAGAGAAGGTTTTTGATACAGATGTGGAATTGGATGTTTACAATCTAGGGCTGATTTATGAAATCAATCTGGACGAAACGGGTCTCTGCAAGATTGTCATGACCTTCACCGATACTGCCTGTGATTGCGCTGAAAGTTTGCCTATTGAAATCGTCGCAGGTCTGAAACAAATCGAGGGTATCGAAGATGTCAAGGTTGAAGTTACTTGGTCGCCTGCTTGGAAGATCACACGAATCAGTCGCTACGGACGCATTGCCCTCGGACTGCCACCTCGTTAATGAGGCAAATCACTTTTGAAGATAAAAAGAAGCAAGCCGAAGATGGCTTGCTTTTTGATACTCAATGAAAATCAAAGAGCAAACTAGGAAACTAGCCACAGGCTGTACTTGAGTACGGCAAGGCGACGTTGACGTGGTTTGAATTTGATTTTCGAAGAGTATGAGTTTACTTTTTACCTGACTTGTCCATATTCCAGAAGTCTGTCACGGCTCCACGAGAAGCGGATGATACGATATGGGCGTATTTACCGAGGACACCACGGCTGTAAAGTGGTGGCAAGGTTGTTTCTGCCTTGCGTTTTTCAAGTTCTTCTTCAGATACGGCCATGGAAATTTCTTTGGTATCTTGGTCAACTGTAACGATATCCCCTGTACGAAGGTAAGCAATCGGTCCACCATCCTGAGCTTCAGGAGCGATATGTCCGACAACCAGACCATATGTACCACCAGAGAAACGACCATCCGTCAAGAGGGCAACCTTGTCTCCTTGACCTTTACCAACGATCATGGATGAAAGGGACAGCATCTCAGGCATACCAGGACCACCCTTAGGTCCAACGAAACGAACAACAACTACATCACCATCAACGATTTCGTCTGTCAAGACAGCCTGGATAGCATCTTCTTCTGAGTCAAAGACCTTAGCAGGTCCAACGTGACGACGCACTTTCACACCTGATACTTTAGCAACCGCACCGTCAGGGGCAAGGTTCCCGTTCAAGATGATAAGCGGACCGTCTGCACGTTTTGGATTTTCAAGTGGCATAATGACTTTTTGGCCTGGTGTAAGGTCTGCAAAGTCAGCCAAATTTTCAGCGACTGTCTTACCAGTACATGTGATACGGTCGCCATGAAGGAAACCATTTGCCAAGAGGTATTTCATAACCGCTGGCACACCACCGACTTCGTAGAGGTCTTGGAAGACATACTGACCAGATGGTTTCAAGTCAGCCAAGTGAGGCACACGTTCTTGGATCGTATTGAAGTCCTCAAGTGACAAGTCAACATTAGCCGCATGGGCAATGGCAAGCAAGTGAAGAGTGGCATTTGTAGAACCACCGAGAGCCATCGTTACAGTGATGGCATCTTCAAAGGCTTCACGAGTCAAGATATCTGATGGTTTGAGACCAAGCTCCAGCATCTTGACAACAGCACGTCCTGCTGCTTCGATATCTTCTTTCTTGTCAGCTGATTCAGCTGGGTGAGATGAAGATCCTGGCAAACTCATACCGAGAACTTCGATAGCAGTCGCCATGGTATTAGCAGTATACATACCACCACAGCCACCAGGGCCAGGGCAGGCATTACATTCAAGACGTTTCACGTCCTCAGCTGTCATGTCACCGTGGTTCCATTTTCCGATTCCCTCAAAAACAGAAACCAAGTCAATGTCTTTGCCATCAAGATTTCCCGGTGCAATGGTTCCACCATAGGCGAAAATAGCTGGAATATCCATATTGGCAATGGCAATCATAGAACCAGGCATGTTCTTGTCACATCCACCGATAGCCACAAAGGCATCCACATTATGCCCCCCCATCGCAGCCTCGATTGAGTCCGCGATGATATCACGTGATGTTAGAGAGAAACGCATACCAGGCGTTCCCATGGCAATCCCGTCCGCTACGGTAATGGTTCCAAACTGTACTGGCCAAGCGCCTGCAGATTTGACACCTTCTTTCGCCAATTTCCCAAAATCATGCAAGTGGATGTTACATGGTGTATTTTCCGCCCAAGTCGAAATCACTCCCACAATCGGTGTTTCAAAGTCCTTATCTGTCATACCAGTCGCACGAAGCATAGCACGGTTTGGTGATTTTACCATACTGTCATAAATGCTACTGCGGTGACGTTTATCTAATTCAGTCATCTTATCCCTCCCATTTCAGTTTTTACTATTATAGCACATTTTAAAGGCAATGAACAGAAGAAAATTCTTGAATTTTCAGAAAATTCTATACATTAATATTTTCTTTAATAATGTTACATTTATTTCTTGACTTTATAAATTAAAGTGATATCATTTAGATATCATATAACAGGAGGTCATTCTTATGACTGAAAAACTAATCAATTCAAAACCAAATGGTGTAGTAGCCTTGATACTTATCGAGTTGGCACTCGTACTTGGCATTTTTATATTTGTAATCGGTGCTGGTTCAGAAAATATTTTTGGAATTATTATCGGTCTTTTATTAATCTTAATTTCAGTTCTAGCTCATGCTGGTTTAAAAGTTGTCAAACCTCAGGAAGCTCTGGTTTTGACCCTCTTTGGTAATTATACAGGTACCATCAAAGAACCTGGTTTTTACTTTGTCAATCCTTTTAGCATAGCAGTCAACCCTGCAAACCACACTCGACTTGGTCAAAGTGGTGATGTTAGCACAAAATCTCCTTTTTCAGGAATGAAATCATCAAATGGCAATGATGTAAACCTTGAAATTGGCAAGAAACAGATTTCTCTCAAAGTTATGACCTTGAGCAATTCTCGCCAAAAAATCAATGATTGTCTAGGAAATCCCGTAGAAATCGGTATCGCGGTAACTTGGAGAGTTGTCGATACCGCTAAGGCAGTCTTCAACGTTGATAACTATAAAGAATATCTCTCATTGCAGTGTGATAGCGCCCTTCGTAATATTGTCCGCATCTATCCTTACGATGTGTCTCCTAATGTAGATACTACAGGGGATGGACAAGCAGATGAAGGTAGTCTCCGCGGTTCTAGTGAGATTGTAGCTAAACGTATTCGTGAAGAAATCCAAAGTCGTGTTGAGGATGCTGGCTTGGAAATCCTTGAAGCCCGAATCACTTACCTAGCTTATGCACCAGAAATTGCAGCTGTTATGCTTCAACGCCAACAAGCATCTGCTATTATCGATGCCCGTAAGATGATTGTAGACGGCGCTGTAGGAATGGTTGAAATGGCCCTAGAACGTCTCAATGAAGGGGAATTGGTAGAGCTTGACGAAGAACGAAAAGCTGCCATGGTTTCAAATCTCTTAGTCGTTCTCTGTGGCAATCATGATGCACAACCAATTGTCAACGCAGGAAGTCTTTACTAAAGATGGCTGAAGCTAAAAAAAAGCAGATCCCCCTTCGACTCTCAACAAAGTTATACGCTGCACTCGCATCATGGGCAGAAGACGACTTTCGTTCAGTCAATGGGCAAATCGAATATCTCCTCACAGAATGTGTCAAACAACGGAAGAAAGACGGAAAATACGTATCAGAAACCATTGACGAACCATTTGAGATTGATATTTAACACCTTCTCCTGTCTGCTGGGTCAGACGGGAGAATTTTTTCATCTTTTTTTGTCAAGTAACTTTACTTTACAAAAAAGTTTTGATATACTATTAAAGTTGATGAAAATCAAACCTAACTGAATTATATCTTAAAAGGAGAAATCAAAATGGCAGTACCTGCACGTCGCACTTCAAAAGCGAAGAAAAACAAACGTCGTACACACTACAAAGTAACAGCTCCATCTGTAAACTTTGACGAAACTACTGGAGATTACTCACGTTCTCACCGCGTATCACTTAAAGGATACTACAAAGGACGTAAAATCGCTAAAGCTGCATCAGCTGAATAATAGAAGGGAGATACCATGCGCGTAAATATCACACTTGAACACAAAGAATCTGGTGAACGCTTGTACCTTACTTCTAAAAACAAACGTAACACTCCAGACCGTCTTCAATTGAAGAAATACTCACCAAAACTTCGCAAACACGTTGTGTTTACAGAAGTGAAGTAAGCATTCAATACGAATCAATACATGAGAAAAACGCTGATTTCAAGCGTTTTTTCTTTTTGTTAATTTCAGTACATTGCAATATAAATCAATCGAATCACTACCTTTTTCACTACCTTTTATGAAATAAGAAACTGATTCGGATATTTAAAAAAAGAGGAACTTTAGTGTGAATCTCCTCTTTTTTATTCGTTCTTTTACTTATAAATCGTATAACCTGGTTTGAAAAAAATATGTTTTGACAAAATTCAAAAGCCTTTAAAATCAGCGCTTTCACGAGTTTGCAATATAAATTATTTTATCTAATTTCAAGTAATTGTACTTGAATGGTGTGAATTTTAACCTAAAAATCACTGAATTGAGCTAACTAATATCTAAAATTCACACCATTGAATAATCTAATTTTTATTATGTTTTTTTGTAGAATACTCCCTTTATTTTTTCGTATAGAAAACAAATGAGAAAGACACTTGAGTATAAAACAAGCGTCTTTTCTATTATTCTAAAAACTAACTATGATGGAAATCTATTCCTATTCCTTTCCTTGCTTTCCCATTCGTTCTACCAATCCTGCAATTAAAAGAGGGATAATTGCAAAAAAGATTGTACCTCTTTCTCCCCAAATTAGCAATCCAACTGCCAATATAATTGAAATTATTGCTAAAGCAACAGCTACTTGATGATATATTTTTTTACTCATAACAATTAAACTCCTATCTATTAAATGTACTAGAGTATATTTTGGTTGATATTATCATAGAAACAACCGTTATTGTCATAATTAAGATACAGCTTGCAATTATTAGTAGAATAGCATTAGTATTGCTAATCCAAGAAATAAATACTAGACCAAAAGCTGTTTTCTGCAAAATGTAAACTGCTCCCATAATGAATACCAAAACCAGTATATTTACGACTGTGCTTCCAAATGTACCAAAGGCATAAACCGACGGAAGTAAGAATACTACATACATAATGCCAATCAATAAGCCAGCTATTGATATGAATATATGTATTTGTATACTGAATTGTTGAAAAATTAGAGCGGTTATAAGACTCAAAATCAGAGTTATAAAACTAACAAATATTATTAGAGAGATACAAAAAATGTACCTAGCTAGAACTATCGTTTTTTTGGAAATTGGGAAAACACCAACAAACCTGTTCCAACCACTTTCATAGTCAGAAACTAATAGACTGGTTGGTATAGATGCCAAGCCAATTGGTCCCATTATTGATAAAAAAATTGCTCCAGACTCTCTACCAAAAATTGTTATTAACAATAACGCACAGACAATTAACAATCTATTCGTCACACTTACTTTATTCAAAATAAGTTGAAAATCTTTATAGAGTAGTCCCTTCATCTATCCTCACTCCCTTTGCTAGAAATAATAATATTTCTTCTAATGTAGCATAGTCTTCACTATCAACTTCATTTTGTGATACGTCAACTAAATATTGAATAATGTTATCTTGAGACAACTTATATTTGATGTTTTTCAATGGCAAATGTGCTATTTCGGTTTTAATAGCGTAATGGTTAAGTAACTCACTCCTCTCGCCCTTTAGTAGAATTTTCCCATTTTCAATAAAAATAAAATAATCAGCGACTTGTTCCAAATCACTTAAAATATGCGAAGACAATAGTACAGTCATTCTATTATTATCTACATATTTTTTTAGGATAGTTAAAATCTCTTTTCTTACAATAGGGTCAAGCCCGCTTGTTGCTTCGTCAGCAATCAAAAGTTTAGGATGATGGGATAATGTGGCAGCAAAGTTTAGTTTTACAACCATTCCCCTTGAAAAATCTCCAATAGCTTTGTTAATAGGTAAGGCAAATTTATCAATTAAGCTGTAATAAAGTTCTTTATCCCAACTTGGATAAATCATTTTTAGCATTTTTTCAATTTGTTGAATTGAAAACGAATTTGGAAAATAATTTTGTTCTAAAATCACTCCTAGGTTAAGTTTTATTTGATATTCATCTTTATCAGAATCCAAACCTAAAATTTTCATATTACATGAGTCACTTTTTATTTGATTTAACAACAAATTCAGAAAAGTTGATTTTCCTGAACCATTTTCACCAATCAATCCAACAATACTTCCTTCTTGGATTTTTAAATTATTGATTTGTAGTTGAAAATCTGTATACCGCTTGCTTAAGTTTAGCACTTCTAATACTGGTTTTGTATTCATTTTTTACACCTCGCTAAGATTGCAATAGCATATACACAACCGTTAAGCTATTTCCAATTAGAATTACCAACGTCAATAGAGGATTAACTTTTTTAGATACATTGGCCTTTTTTAATTCAATTAACTGCTGGATATCTTTATCAGCCTGACGAATCCGTGCTTTTAAAAGCTCAATCTGATCTTCCAAAGAACGGTCCTTCAAGAGAGGATAACGCCAACGCTTATAGGCTAAATAAGCCCCGAAACCTATCAAGCCACAAATTGCCAAAGGTAGAGCTACTCGAACCAAGAGACCCAGCAAAAACAAGCCACCCCAGAAATAAAGGCATCCTTTCAATAATCCATTCCCTGATTTCATAAACATCCCTTATCTTAAATTTATAAATCTATTTTAGCACAAAAGCAGAAAATGAGGGCGGAAAAGTCGCCTAAAACCACTGATTTCTTTACACCAGAGCTAGAAACATTCTCCCTGAGTAAAAATGATTCCTCGAATACCAACCAAACCATCAACTCAACATTTTAAGACAAAGCAAAAAGCCCACTGTTGTAGGCTTCTTACAATATAAAGTCTTATCTTAAAGCATTTTGTTGTAGAATAGATTTTATATAAGTTATACTTCATCATGCTTTATAAAAGTTGAATCCATCAAGTTTTTATAATTCCTTCATTAAATAGAGTAAATTAAACTTCACTCAATGGTAGACAAATTAGAGTACAAATTTCAAGATTGATGAGTTCAGCAGGCAAGTAGAAAGTACCGTTTAGGTGCTTTTTAATTTTCCTGACTTAATTCCAATATTTCTATCACCTTTTGAACAATTTCCCTATGCTGTGGGTACTTTTGAACTTTTAATAGAAGCTCTGTCATCTCTGTATCTTGTACTACCGAATAAGGTAAGAAAAAATCGCTTAATGGGATATCTAAAGCATCTACAATCTTGATAAAGGTTTCTAAAGATATATTCCTATGCCCATTCTCTATTTGACTGATATAAGGAACGCTTAAATTTGTTCTTTCTGCTAATTCTTGTTGTGTAATCTTCTTTGAAACTCGTAAATCTCGGATTTGATTACTTATAGTTTCTAGTATATCATTCATCCTATTGACCTCTGTGTTAAATCTACTATCTATCTTATAGATTAAACAATCTGGTTTACACTCTCTATAGTTAAATTTTGTAGAAAAACTTATTCTATAGTTTAACTTTGTGTGATATAATTATAATTATAGGGAAATAATATTTTAATTTATTTAATTAAAGTTAAAACAGAGGAGATTTATAAGAATAAATAAGAAACTTAAAGAACTGAACAAAGACTTATAATTCTATTTATTATATAAGATGGGATTATAAATAGAAAAGATAATTTAGCTATAACTTAGAGTCTTACAAAAGAATCTAATAGAGAACTAAAGTACGTACACGAGACTTACCTAGGTCTTAGGGAAAAATAAAAACAAAGGAAAAAGATTAAACATGAACCAAGAAAAAATTTCTAGCTATATTGTAGGCTTTCTAGTGATATTTGCTCTCTTATTTGGATTATTTGCTTATTTTGCAATAAGCTCCGGTAATCAAGAATATGCTCAAGATACGGAACGTGTTACTAAGCTAGTTGAAGCACTTGAAAATGACACGACAAATATTAAACCAAATATAACGCTAGAGGAAGCTTTGAAGCTTGTTTCTGATGAT
This sequence comes from uncultured Streptococcus sp., assembly GCA_963533485.1. Classification (GTDB taxonomy): domain Bacteria; phylum Bacillota; class Bacilli; order Lactobacillales; family Streptococcaceae; genus Streptococcus. The sequence goes on along the minus strand of CAUSPE010000023.1, from coordinate 13,828 downwards.
AGTGAATTATCATCTGTTAAAAAGGAAGTTAAATACCTAGAAGATAGATACCCAAACGACCACGAGTACAAAATTAGTAGTTTGTCTTCCCGTGTAAACGAAGTGGAATCAAAACTTAATAAACAAATCGAAAAGATTAAAGAAGAAAAAGAGCGACAAGAACAAGAAGAACAAGAAGAACAGAAAAAATTGAAAGAGGAAGCAGAGAAAAAATCTAAAGAATCTGAGAAAAAATCTAATGAAGAAAACAGAAAAGTAGATTTAGATGCTTTCTATAATGCAATTCAAGAAGGTGTAGATAAAGTAAATACGCAATTAGGAGCAAATATGCTTGAAATGGAAAAAACATCTGTAACACCTGGCATCAAAATCATTCTCACAGAAAATAATGCTTCGTATTCAAACAAAGAACTTAGAGCAATTATCAGTGCATTAAACAAATCTTTATATAAAATTGCCAAATCCCACGGAGTAAATAGCCCTAGATTCTATTACACTCTCAGTGGAGAAGAAGTCGCTGTGAATCGTTATGTAATGGCACCTGATGAAGTTAAGTTTTCTGGAATATTAAAATAGGCAAGCAATAATGAACATAGGGGAAAAGAGCTAATCTAAAAAATGTGAATTATAGTCACACTAGCAACATTATTATTTGTAATCATTCTTATTAACATCACAACCACTAAAAATGAGAATGCCCACAAATAAACTACTTCAAATAATTCTGAACAGGTACTTTACAAAATAGATTAAACTAAAATTTCCTCTACCTATTAATTCTCCCCCTATTAGCTGAAAATCCCTGCAATTATTCATCGCAGGGATTTCGAATAGTTTTTATATCACATTAATCCTTCTCAGACAACCTTATATCGCTAACATATTTTTGAGATAGAGAGGTAATCCCTGAATAGCGAGATTCACATACTTCCATTACCATTCTATTTTTTAATCAGCCCTTAGAAATCGCATTATCATGCGCATTTCTACTCTTAAACACAAAGAGAATAGTAGCACAATAATACACTACAAACCGGGAATCTAACTAAGTAAACACCCCAAAAACAGCATGTCATGTAACAGAAAACCTTTTGAAATAGCTATTCTCATTCTCTATCCTATCTCAATAGCATACGCCTTTATGCCGTGAAAGCAAATTGACAGTAAGTAGGTACAAAGTACGCTAAGAAAGTCTCAGACGAAAGGCTTTAGTTTTTCGGATGGACAGTTCATTTGTACGAGAGTGCCTTGTTTCTTGCTGTCAATTAGACCATGGAATAAATTAGGCGTATTTGGTACCTAACAAAGCGTTTCACTCCTTTGCCTTCGCTTATGGCGGGCTAGTCGTTCACACTTTGTAGTAATGTAGTAAGACATTTCTCTACTTATCCTTATTATATAATTCAAACTATTTTTACAAGAATAATACTACAATACTACAAAAGGAGTAAATAACTAGTGTTATAGCCACTTTTGCCTGTAGTTACTCTGTAGCTTCTAGACGTTCATAGACACGTGTTGGACTACATGTGCTACAAGGTCGCTTGTTCTTAACGACTTCAAAATCATTACGATTATCCAGTACCTCACGGATTTTCGAAGCTCGTTTACTACTTCGTCCTCTACCAGTGTCTTCATCAAACAGTATGTAAGCTAGTTCACTTGTGTAAGTAACAGTCACTAAGCCTGATTCCTTTGCGCTCCAATACTCCCGGGTTTCTTCCTCATATCCCTTCCATATACGGTAGTATTCCCTCTTCTCAGATAGAGTATAACGTCTCCAATTATCAGGTACAATAAACTCATCCAGAAATTCATTTATTAGTTCTCTCTCTATATCCTCTTCTTTGAAGTCGCTTTGAATCTCTTCCAATCTTTCTAAAGTCGTTCTACTTGGAAACATAATTCCATATTGGTAGAATAGAAATCTAGCTTCAGCAAGAATTTGCAAGAAGTAATCTTCTGAAACATTCATTGGATGCTCCTCCACAACATATTCCCCACAATTCAAAGGATAGAATCTTCTTTCAACTCCAAAATCACTGAGAAATGCTTTAGAATTTCCAGTTGCAATAAATACATTATGTCTTAGTTGTCGTTTGTGTGTTTTATACAGTTCCCTACACATATCGTATGAAGCACTAAGGAATCCCTTAACTCTATTTATATCACTCTTCTTTAACCCCTGTAATTCTGGAATCTCTACAACACATACGTATTTAAGCATCCTATAGTCTTCCTGTATTTTTCCAAATGAAATAGGAGTATCAGTAAAAGCATCAGGCAATAAACGACGAGCTACTGTACTTTTTCCTATTCCTTGTGGACCAAGCAAGACAGGTACATTATCAAATTTGATACCTGGTTTATATACACGTCCAATTAGACCTGTTAAAAACATCTGGGATACTTCACGTGTGTATATATTATTCTCACACCCTAACAGTTTATGAAAGAAGTATTGCACACGAGATACTCCATCCCAGTCAAGACTTTCTATCCGTTCCTTTACAGGATTAAATATCCATCTACGTGCTACTTCTAATAAAGCATCTTCAATATAATCCTTTTTAGGAGTAAAGTGAAACTGTTTATCAATATATACCGAGAACAAAGAAGTGTCTTCGCTATTCCATTCTCCTTTCAGAGTTCCCCAAGGCGTCTTATCTAGTTTTTCAACTGCTCCTGTGAACTCATTGTAACCTAATAATGACATCTTAGATTCAAATGATTCTAAGATAAGCACTACGTTTTGAGGTGAACTGACAGGTTTCCCTGAATTATTGAGATTAAATTTAGGCATGTCAAGAACTTTATCCTCTGTCTCCTGTTTTTTAAAAGTGAATGTCATACACAATTCCTCCTATTAGTAAAATAATTACACTATATAGCGTAATTGATAGCAATTGAATCAAAGATTCAACATGACGACAATTTCCTATGTATTTCAAGTAAGCATAGGAAGTTTCAACTATATTTCTTCACATAGTATAGTTACTCCCTTCTAGCAATTGAAAGGAACTTCATAACATCTGATTTCTTATAGAAAACTTTACGAGTTCCTTCTATTGGTGGACAGTATCGGATTAACCCCAAACGCTCCCACTCATGCAGAGTTACTAAACTAATACCTAGTTCTTTGATTAACTCTTTTTGCTGTATCAAGCCAAACGAGTCACTGTGAGATGAAAGCATTGCGTGTGATAGATAATCTTTTATTAAAGATTCAATCCTTCTCAACAATGCTAGTTCTGCTTCTTGCGATAGTAATCCTTGTGTCATACTATATATGTATACCTTCTTTCTTTCTTATTTATGCACAACCAATTTCACACCTCATTACAGCCTGCCTGTTTACCTGGGTTATTAAACTCAGGTTATTTTTTAGATTTTATCAGTTTTTGATTTACATGTCAAGAGTTTTTTGATAAAATATTACTAAAGTTATTAAACGGAGGTTAAAAATGATAGGAGCTTATCTAAAAAAATATCGCAAGGAAGCAAACATAACTACCAAGAAACTTGCTGAATCACTAAACGTATCTCAATCCTACATCTCACAAATCGAAAATGACAAAAAGATTCCCAATGTAGATAGTCTATATGATATTGCACTTAACATTGCTCAATACGCCATAAATGAACAGGGTCAAAAAGACGGACTAGATTCTGTTGATTTCTATATAGAAGCCCAAACTTTAGCTAGCTCTTATATCGATGACATAATTAGCCATATCAACATTGATTCAATTCATAATGATAAAGAGAAGCAACTTTTAAAAGATTTAATTGAATTAAGAAATGGTGAATCCATATTCTCAAAGCTAAAAACATACAAAGATATTAGCCAAGATATTATTAATGGAGAAAATATTAAGATTAACCTTGATTATATCTTTAGAAAAAATGTAAAAATAACTATTAATGGTCAAGCACTCACAACTGAGGACTTATCCGCTCTACAAATACTAATTGACGGTATTCGTTTTAGACACAAATCATAATATCTATTTTCATAACCTCTTACAGCTTGCCTGCTGATGTTAGAAAGGTTAAAAAATGAAAATAGCAGAAATAAAGAAACAAAATGGTAGCACTGTATATCGTTCTAGAGTATATCTTGGTATAGATTCACAAACTGGAAAAAGAATACAAGCTAATCTAACCGCTAGAACTAAAACTGAATTGAAGAAAAAAGCTCAATTAGCTAAAGCTGATTTCCAAAATAATGGTTTTAGTAAGAAAGAGAACATTCCACTAACAAGCTATGAAGAAGTAGCTCAATTATGGTGGGAAAGCTATCAACACACAGTAAAACCAAACACACAAGATTCTGTAAAGCGACTACTATCTAACCATGTGATTCCTTTATTTGGCTCTTATAAGCTAAATAAACTAACCACCCCCACTATTCAGCGTATTGTTAATCAACTAGCTCTACGCGCTAACAAAAGAGAAGACGGAGCATTTCTACACTATGATAAAATTCACGCGCTAAATAAACGTATCCTACAATATGCTGTGACAATGCAGATTATTGATATAAATCCAGCTCGTGAAGTTATTCTTCCTCGTAAAATAAAAAAGGGTAGAAACAAAGTCAAGCACTTTAATAACTTAGAGTTAAAACAATTTCTCAGCTATTTGGAAGAGGCTAACTTAGCAATATATAGAAATATTTATGAAATTACTTTGTATAAGTTTCTTCTTGCTACTGGTTGCCGTATTAACGAAGCCTTAGCTCTACACTGGTCAGATATTGACCTACATAATGCAACTGTGAATATCACAAAAACACTAAACCATTTAGGTGAGATTAACAGCCCAAAGTCGGAGGCAAGTTATCGTACAATTGATATTGACCCACAAACTATAGAGGTCTTAAAAGTGTATCAAAAAAGACAACGTCAAGAAGCTTGGAAACTTAGTCGGACTGAAACTGTTGTCTTCTCAGATTTTATTCATAAATACCCAAACAATAAAACACTAGCAACTCGTTTAAACACACGTTTCAAACATGCTGGTGTGCCTAATATTGGATTCCATGGTTTTAGACACACACACGCTAGTCTCTTGCTAAACTCTGGAATACCATATAAAGAATTACAACACCGTCTAGGTCATTCTACATTAGCTATGACTATGGACACTTACAGTCATCTCTCCAAAGAAAAAGCAAAAACAGCCGTCTCATTTTATGAGAAAGCTGTTAGTTCGTTATAAGTGATGACAAAAATGATGACAAACCCAGAAATCAACGTTTTAAGACAAAGCAAAAAGCCCACTGTTGTAGGCTTTCTGTAAGATATTTCTTAAAATTAAAGCATTTTGTTGTAGAATTCAACGACAAGTGCTTCGTTGATTTCTGGGTTGATTTCGTCGCGTTCTGGCAAGCGAGTCAATGAACCTTCCAATTTTTCAGCGTCGAATGATACGAATGCTGGACGTCCAAGAGTAGCTTCTACTGCTTCAAGGATTGCTGGAACTTTCAATGATTTTTCACGAACTGAGATCACTTGACCTGGAGTTACGCGGTATGATGGGATATCAACGCGTTTTCCGTCAACAAGGATGTGACCGTGGTTTACGAATTGACGAGCTTGACGACGAGTAGTCGCAAGACCAAGACGGTAAACAACGTTATCCAAACGACGTTCCAAAAGAAGCATGAAGTTGAAACCTAGGATTCCGCCTTTGATTTTTGTAGCTTGTACGAACAAGTTACGGAATTGTTTTTCACCTACACCGTAAGTGAAACGAAGTTTTTGTTTTTCAGCCAATTGCAAACCGTATTCTGACAATTTAGAACGGTTGTTTGGTCCGTGTTGTCCTGGTACGTAGTTACGACGTGCCAATTCTTTACCTGTACCTGTAAGTGAAAGGCCAAGGCGACGAGCTTGTTTCCAAGATGGTCCTGTATAACGTGACATGTGTATGTCCTCCTGATATAAATAATATTTCGGTGGAAATAGTCACTTAGAAAGCCCTGATTCGTGCAGATGCCCTTCGCCTAAACAGCCAAGGTTACTTGTCATAAGACACCTGTTGACGAGCTTCATGCTTTCCTGCTGCTATTTCACACAAAGACTATTGTACCATGAAAAGCTAGATTTGTAAAGGGATTTATCAGTTGAACTAAATTATTTTAATATTACAGTGTCAACAAACAGCACTCCCTCTATCTTTCTAAGTGTTTTTTTAGAATGAAAATAGAGTGAGGAACATCTGAAAAGACTTGGCTTAAAAATTCTAGATGTTGCTTGTCTTCACTATCCAAAGATACAGTATGTTTTACATTTACAGTACCATCATTATTCTCAATAATTTGATGACCAAAAAGAATATCACCGAATGGAGTTGCCGTTTTATCCCAAAATTCTTCAAGAGGTTTTACAAGTGTGAGCTGATATTCCATAGGGGGCATTCCTTCGAGTTCCATAGTTCCGTATGAACCCGTCTCAAATCCACCTTTCAATGTAATATTTTTTAAATCTTCTTCCCAATCATACCACTTTTCAATATTTTCATAGTAGGCCCATACATCTTCTTTTGATGCTCTTATGTTTAAACTAAAACTAAATTCCATTTTGACACTCCTTTTAATATAAGTGTACTTATTATAAAGCAACTTATAATGTTTGTCAAATGATTTTTCATCATAGCATTAGCATTTCTTCTAAATGGGCTACCTGCTTTGGTTCTGCTTTTCATACTGATAAAATGGGATAAGAACGATGTCTTGGTCGTATGGCTTGATATTCGCTCTCTTATTTAGCCATTTAGGCAATAGTGCAATTCCTTTCCCGTTTTCAACTAAGCTGATAATATTCTCAAAAGAATCAATTTCTACAACTGATTTTAAATGAGTAAACTTCATTAAGCTTTGTTTTCTAAAAGGGCAATTTTTATCTTTATTAACGAATATAGGCATTTCCTCAGTAGCCTTTATATTGCTCGAACAAGCATAAACTGACTCGATATGCCCGATAATCTCATCATAATGCTTTAAATTTTCAATTTTTTGAAAGCAAAAAATTTTATCAAAGTCTTCCTGATGAGCAATGATTGGTATATCCGAAGTTTTTTGGATATTGATCTCACTTTTATTCAAATCAATTGTTTGTGAATTATTAATATCGTGATTAAATAACAATTCTGAAATTAAGATGGATATTTTCGAGGTTTCACATTTCTTTTTTAATTTCTCTAAATTGTTAGAAGTTTCCTTACAAAATTGATAAAATAAGTCTCCACTTTCTGTCGGGACTAAACCATTATATTTTCTGTAAAATAATTTCGTATCTAATTCAGTTTCAAGCATTTTCAATCTAGCGCTGAGATTAGATTGTGCATATTGTAATATCTTTGAACTTTTGTTTATTGATCTTGTCTCATAGATCGTCACAAAAATGCTCATATCATTAAAATTCATTTAAAACACCTTATCACTTTTTGTGATAATTATATCATTTTTAAGTATTATTCAACATGATATAAATCATTTATACTGTGAATAGTTAATTAGAAAAGAGGTACCGCAATGCAAGCAATGCAATATACTATAAAATTACCAGCAGATTATGATATGGATATCATTAGACAACGTGTCCGAAATACAGGTCATTTGATGGATGGATTCGACGATTTGTTTTTCAAAGTTTATTTAATCTCTGAAAAATCTGAAGGCCAATTATTTAACAGTTACTGTCCGCTATATATTTGGAAAAATACCAACGGAATGACAAAATTCATATTTGATGGCTACTTTGATCATATTTTAAATTCGTTTGGCTGGCAAAATATTGAAATCGGAATAACTTCATCAGTCGAAATATCTGATCATTTTGACTCAAGTAAATATGCTACATTAGAAGTCATTGATATAGAAGCATCTGAAAGTTTAAAATCCTTTACCATTCACGAGCAAATGCAAAACAACGAAAGTGGCAAAGCCGTTATTTTCAATCCTGATAAATGGAAAAAATGTATCTTTACTTTTTATACCAATAAACCCGACACACAACTACCAACATTTGAAATTTTGCACATTTCACAATAAGCGCTTATGATAAGTTATAGGGAAACGCCTGAGTAAACACTTCTTCAGTATTTTGCACACTATGATAGTATACTTGCTCTTCCCAAAATTGTATGACCTTTACTGTCATCGGCTAAATGAAAAAATCGTTACGACATGTAACGATTTTTTGGCTATGCTATTAACTCAATTCGGCGATAATAGCCTTGAGCTGGTCTTTGGTGTAAACACCAGCCCCGTATAAATCTGACACCCTCCCTAGTGTCAGATTTGAAATCACCTGATTTATCAACCATTCTAGCAACTGTGTCATCTTGTAAGAGACCAAGGTAAACTCGATTAGCTAGATTTCCTGATTTACTTGTAGATTGTTGAACCTCATGAATTAATCCATACTCTGTGAGTTGCTTCTTAATTCTTAATAGAGTAGATTTTGAACAGTTAAGGATCTTCATCAAATTAGAGTTAGAATATACCAAATAGATATTTCCATCTTCATCAATCCAATTATTCTTGAAAGAAAGATCTAGTCTATCTTTAAGCATAGCATAAGCGACTTTTGCATCTAACCTCATATCTTCATAAATAGGATTTTCAAACAAAACCTTTGGTAAGGCATAAAAGCGATCAGATGTCTGATAATGGCTGGCACTAATAAACTGAATTTATCTCATCAATTACACCTCTTTCAGTCTAAAGTCACCGTTCACGTTAAATCCTATCAATCCAAAGGCCTCAAGTTCTTCTATACTTGCTATTATTTCTTTTCATGTTGAACCTGTTTCCTTCATCAAAAACTGGATTATCATCTCTCTTGAAATTCTCTCCTTACTTTTTCGTCTCATAATTTTACCTCCCAAAACACAAAAAAGAGCTAACGGAATTTTCCGTTAACTCAATATTTTCTATTTACCTCAAAACACTAGACACTTACTACGCCTTTATTTCAAATTGAGGCTGAATGTAAACTTGCTTCCTAAGCCATATTGACTCTCTGCTGTGATTTCGCCACCAAGCTGATGGGCTAGTTCGCGTGCAATCGCAAGTCCTAATCCATGTCCACCTGTCTTCATATTGCGCGAAGTTTCTACACGATAAAGTCGTTTAAAGATCTTTTCCAAATCTTCAGGAAGGATCCCCTGACCCTCGTCTTTCACACTGATTGTCAGCTCTTGTTCTGTTAATTGGGCAAGAACCTCGATTCTGGTTCCTGGTTCTGAATATTTAAAGGCATTGTTTAACAAATTAACCAGAATGCGAGAAAGTTTGTCAGAATGGCTCTTGATTTTCGCCGACTCAGGTGACACTTGAATGTAAACATCCCGCTCCTCTTGTTCAATCTGGAGTTGAAATTCACTCATTGACTCAATCAACAGCTGATCTAAAAAGACCTCTTCGACTTCCTCATCAGCAGTATCTTGAGGTTGTGTATTGAGAGTCAAAACATCCAATTCCTCCACTAGCTTGTTTAGACGCTCAGTTTGCCGACCAATCGTGGTTAAGTAGTGGAGCCGCTCCTCTTCCTTAATCACTCCATCTAGAATTCCCTCCACAGTAACCTGAATGGAGGTAATGGGAGTTTTAATATCGTGAGAGAGCTGCGCAATCATCATTCTCTTTTCTTGCTCGCTCTCATCAAGTGATTGAAAGGTAGCTTGCAAATTGTGGGACATGTCATTAAAAGCCTGGCCCAGCTCTTGAAATTCTAATGGTCCCTTGGTTTCAATTTCTGTGCTGAAATCCTTGCTTGCTATATCCTGAGCTTGTTTTTTCAAATGTTTCAGAGAAGAGAACACTGGCGACAAAAGAAAGATGCTCACTGCAGCGCCAATGAAACTAGCAATCAAGGTCATTCCAACTAGAAAGTAAACTTCACTTTTCTCAATCAACATCCGTTGGACTGCCCAGAAAACGACCAAAATCGTTAGTAGAGTCGACACTAGATACCCCACTAAAATATAGTTTTTTAATTTCATTTTCTACCTCTTGGTCTTTCCATCTTATAGCCCAAACCCCAAACAGTTTTGATAGCAGGAGCATTTGAATTTGTATACTTGGTCAACTCTTGCCTCAAAGCATGGATATGAACATTGAGTGTATTGGTATCATCCACATAGTCCTCTTGCCATACCTTCTCGTAAAGTTCCGTCTTTGAAAAGACTCTCTCGGGATTGCTGGCCAATATCCATAGAAGTTCAAAGGATTTTACTGTCAATTCCAAAGGTTGCTCCCCAATGCGAACCTCATGAGTCACATGGTTGATTACCAAGTCTCCAAACTCGATCTGTTCTGTCTCTCCTCCACGGCTAAGGCGACGCAAGATATTATTCACTCTTAAAACCAATTCGCGTGGGCTAAAGGGTTTGACTATAAAATCATCTGCCCCCAAACTTAACCCATAAATCTTATCCTGTTCGCTTGTCTTAGCAGTTGTAAAGAGGAAGGGTTGATCCGGAGCGATATACTGAACTTCACTGATAAAATCATAACCATCCATATTGGGCATCATGATATCTGTGATAATGAGGTCGATAGATTTTTTTCTGAAAAGTTCTAATCCCTCCTTACCATCATGGGCGACCAAAACATCGTAACCTGCCTGTATAAGATAGCGGTTTTGAATATCTAGAATATCTATTTCATCATCAACCAGCAAAATTGTCTTTTTCATCTGACACTCCTTCGATAAAAACAGTGTTATACTTGCTTTAGTATAACACTATTTTCTCTAATGTTTAAGTGATTTGAATCTTAATCTTCTCGTTTGGTTGTCAAACCCAAAAGTCCAACAAGACCTGCCAAGGCTAGACCAACGATACCAAGGCCAGCTGTAGCTGTTTTAGCTTCCCCAGTATTTGGTAGCATCGCTTTATCATCTTTTTTCATCATATTAGCCATTGGGCTAGAAGCTGGTTGATCGACCTTCATATCTGACATATGGTGATTTGTACCCATCATACCCTCAGTCGTACCTGTAGAGCCTGTTTCAGAAGGCTCCGTATTCATCTGACCTTGTTGAGATGGTATTGTCGCCATTTCTTTTCCACGAAGCTGAATCGTTACTTGACGAGTAGCAATCAGATTGGTCAAATCAGGTTTGCCATCTTTAGAACCATAGACTTTAACAGTAGCTAGGTATGTATGTGTTCCGTTAGCTCGAAGTTGATCCAGCAAGGCCTGACCATCTTTGCCAACCGTATTGCCATTCAAATCCACTTCGTAGAAATATTGGCCTTTAGCCAAGCCTTCAAGTGGCAATAGAGCAGGATTTTTAGCTGTTCCGTTGTCTGACCATGGGGCTTTGTCTGAAGCTTTTAACAAGAGGCGAGTCAACATACCATCTCCACCAAAAGCTTCGTATGGAATAACTTGGTTGACACCAGCCAAGAAAGGTCCAGGAACCTTAGCCTTATCAAGGTAGCTAGCTGGAACATCAATCATGTCTTTGACATTGTTAACAACAGAGTCTTTAACCTGATTTGGTGTGGTCAAGCCATTCAAATTAACAGTCAAATCTTTAGTTGCTACCAGATTAGTTAAGTCAGGCTTGCCGTCTTTTGCACCGTACACCTTGATAGTAGCTTTATAGCTTTGTGTACCATTTTGTTTTAAGAGGTCAAGCAACTCTTTATCTGATTTGCCTTGGGTGCCTGCTAGATCCACTTCGTAGAAGTAAAGGCCTTTGCCCAATTTCTCTACTGGTGGAAGGGCGAGATTTTTAGCTGTTCCATTATCTGACCATGGAGCCTTATCAGAGGCTTTCAAGATAAGACGAGTTAACATGCCATCTCCAGCGAAGAATTCATATGGAATGACTTGATTGACACCAGCTGTAAATGGTCCTGGGAAATTGGCTTTGTCAAGGTAGCTAGCTGGAACATCTACTGTGTCTTTGGTATTATCAGCCACACCTTTTTGGACTTCAGCTGGGGTGGTCAAACCATTCAAGTTGACATCCAAATTTTTAGTTGCTACGAGATTAGTTAAGTCAGGCTTGCCATCTTTCGCACGGTACACCTTGATAGTAGCTTTATAGCTTTGAGTTCCATTTTGTTTTAAAAGATCAAGCAACTCTTTGTCAGATTTGCCTTGGGTTCCAGCCAAGTCTACTTCGTAGAAGTAAAGGCCTTTGCCCAATTTCTCTACTGGTGGGAGAGCGGGATTTTTAGCTGTTCCGTTGTCTGACCATGGAGCCTTATCAGAGGCTTTCAAGATCAGGCGAGTCAACATGCCATCTCCAGCGAAGAATTCATATGGAATGACTTGATTGACACCAGCTGTAAATGGACCTGGGAAATTAGCTTTGTCAAGATAGCTAGCTGGGACATCTACTGTGTCTTTGGTGTTATCAGCCACACCTTTTTGCACTTCAGCTGGGGTGGTCAAACCATTCAAATTAACATCCAAATCTTTAGTTGCTACCAGATTAGTTAAGTCAGGCTTGCCGTCTTTTGCACCGTACACCTTGATAGTAGCTTTATAGCTTTGTGTACCATTTTGTTTCAAAAGGTCAAGCAACTCTTTGTCAGATTTGCCTTGGGTGCCTGCTAAATCCACTTCGTAGAAGTAAAGGCCTTTGCCCAATTTCTCTACTGGTGGGAGAGCGGGATTTTTAGCTGTTCCGTTGTCTGACCATGGAGCCTTATCAGATGCTTTCAAGATCAGGCGAGTCAACATGCCGTCACCAGCGAAGAATTCGTATGGAATGACTTGGTTGACACCGGCTGTGAATGGACCTGGGAAATTGGCTTTGTCAAGGTAGCTAGCCGGAACATCTACTGTGTCTTTGGTGTTGTCAGCCACACCTTTTTGCACTTCAGCTGGAGTGGTCGCTGGTTGCGCTTCACTGGCTTCACGGTCTTGTCCAGAAACTGTAGACGCAGGACTTTCCATAGGTTTAACTGCATCTTCTGTTTGTTTCTTAGAGTCAGGTTGTGCTTGCACTTCTTCTTTTGGTGCTACTACTGGCTCTTTAGCAGTTGCGTCCGCTTTTTCTGAAGAGCTTGTCGTATCCTCACTTGCTTTAGGTGTTGGAACAGACTGTTCTGAAGGAAGAGCTACATCGACTGCTTTTTTGAGAACCTCTGCTGGTAAGTCGTTCTTTTCACTCACCGAAGCAGCGTCTGGCACGACTTGGGCAGGGGTCGGATTGACGACATCAGCACGTGCAGAACTTGGTTGACCAACTAGGACAAAGAAGCCACTGGCCACAACAACTGAAGCAACACCGACACTGAGACGGCGAATAGACCAACGAGTATATCTCTGATTTGGATTGAATTTCATAGGATTCTCCTTAGAGTTTTCTTTTTTTGATGACTCTAGTATAATCTCCTAAAATTAAAAAGGATTAAGAAAAAGTTAAAATTTTTCTTAAATCCCTCTTATAAAATACTTATATTGACTCGTTAATTATTGGAAAGAGAGTACCCTTCCTCTCCTACTCACTCAGTTCAGCTAGGGTGTCCAGATGTTGGTTATTAATGACGGCCATGATATAGGCATCTGCCTGCAAGAGGTCATTGGGTCCGAATTGGACATCCAGAGGAGCATTTTCGTAGGAACGAAAGCCAAGTACGTTGAGGTTGTATTTCCCACGCAAATCCAACTGACTGAGGCTTTTACCTACCCATGATTGGGGGATTTTCATCTCGACAATCGATACATTCTTGTCCAACTGAAAGACATCTACGCTGTTATGAAAGAGGATGGTCTGTGCCAATGAGCGCCCCATCTCAAACTCTGGTGAGATGACTGCGTCTGCGCCAATTTTTTCCAACACCTTTTTAG
>CAUSPE010000022.1:0-32283 GCA_963533485.1 uncultured Streptococcus sp. | reverse complement strand
TATCAATTCCTGAAAAGCAAATCCTTGCAATCGTAGGTCCATCAGGAGGCGGAAAGACAACCCTATTACGTATGCTAGCTGGGTTGGAAACCATCGATTCAGGGGAAATCTACTATAACGGAGAATCGCTAGCTATAGACGAACTAGAAAAGCGTAATCTTCTGGGATTTGTTTTCCAAGATTTTCAACTTTTTCCGCATTTGTCAGTTCTAGATAACTTAACTCTGTCGCCTATAAAAACAATGAGCATGGAGAAGGAAGTTGCTGAGAAGAAGGCGCGTGGTTTGTTAGAACAACTTGGGTTAGCTGGGCATGCAGATGCCTTTCCATTTTCACTTTCAGGTGGGCAAAAACAACGGGTGGCCTTAGCACGCGCCATGATGATAAAACCAGAAATTATTGGATATGATGAGCCTACATCAGCCTTAGACCCAGAATTGCGATTAGAAGTAGAAAAACTTATCCTTCAAAATAAAGAGCGTGGGATGACCCAGATTGTTGTGACCCACGATCTTCAGTTTGCGGAAAACATTGCTGATCAGATCCTTAAGGTTGATCCAAAGTAGGACTAGGAGGTGCCTATGAAGAGAAAGAAAATTGCCCTTGTACTTGCTCTGTTCTTTAGCTTCTTCCTGACGGCTTGTACTCAGAAGGCAAGTGATCCAAATCAGGATAATTGGGCCAAATATCAAAAACAGGGAAGCATTACCATTGGCTTTGACAATACCTTTGTTCCCATGGGATTTGAGGAAAAGAATGGCCAGTATGCAGGCTTTGATATTGACCTGGCCCAAGCTGTCTCTGAAAAGCTAGGAATTCAGATTAAATTTCAACCCATCGACTGGGATATGAAGGAAACCGAACTACAAAATGGTACTATTGATGCCATCTGGAATGGCTATACAGCAACAGATGAACGGAAAGAGAAGGTTGCTTTTACCATTCCTTACATGGAAAATCAACAAGTTTTGGTCTCTAAAAAGTCTCAAAATATTCACTCAGTTCAGGATATGACTGACAAAGTTTTAGGGGCCCAGGCAGGATCTTCTGGCTATTTGAATTTTGAAGGACAACCCGAACTACTCAAGAATCGAGTAAAAGATCAGAAGGCCAATCAATACCAAAGTTTCAATGAAGCCTTAATTGATTTGAAAAATGATCGGATTGATGCCCTTGTGATTGACCGGGTATATGCCAATTATTATCTCCAGTCTGAAGGAATATTAAATGACTACAATGTCTTTTCAGCTGGATTTGAAAGTGAAGCTTTTGCAGTGGGTGTTAGACCTGCTGATAAAACTTTGCTAGATGCTCTGAATCAAGCCTTTATCTCACTATACCAAGAAGGAAAAATTCAGGAAATCAGCCAGAAGTGGTTTGGGGAAGATGTAGCCACCAGTCAAGTTAAAAATCAAGAATAAGAAAAGAGATTGAGTTTTTTCTCAGTCTCTTTTTGCATCGAAAAATCCTCTGGAAAGTACCAGAGGATAAGGGTTTATACTCAATGAAAATCAAAGAGCAAACTAGAAAGCTAGCCACAGGCTACTCAAAACACTGTTTTGAGGTTGTAGATAGAACTGACAAAGTCAGGAACATATATCTACGGCAAGGAAACGCTGACGTGGTTTGAAGAGATTTTCGAAGAGTATTATTTCATTGTTGGGAAGAGCAATACATCACGGATAGTAGTTGTATCAGTGAGGAGCATGCAGAGACGGTCGATACCGATTCCCAAACCACCTGTTGGTGGCATACCGTATTCAAGGGCTTCGATGTAGTCGTAGTCAATACCAGTTGCTTCATCATCACCAAGCTCTTTAGCTTTCGCTTGAGCTTCAAAACGGCTAAGCTGATCGATTGGGTCGTTCAACTCGGTAAAGGCATTACCGTATTCCTTAGTCATGATGAAGAGCTCGAAACGGTCAGTAAAGCGTTCGTCTTCAGGATTTTTCTTAGCGAGTGGAGATACAGCTACTGGATGTCCATAGACAAAGGTTGGTTGGATCAAGGTTTCTTCGACAAACTCTTCAAAGAAGGCATTGATAATGTGACCAACTTCAGTGTAGTGTTTCTCAACTGGAACTTTCTTCTCAGCAGCGATAGCTTTAGCTTCTTCCAAAGTCATGTCTTGCCAGAAATCTACACCAGTAATTTCTTTGATAGCATCCACCATGTGAACACGTTTAAATGGTTCATTGATTTTGATTTCAGTGCCCTGGTAGTTAACTGGACCATCCCCCTTAACTGCCTTAGCAGCGTGTTGGATAATACCTTCAGTCAAGTCCATGATATCTTGGAAGTCTGCATAAGCTTGGTAAACTTCGATAGAAGTGAATTCAGGGTTATGAGTAGCATCCATTCCTTCGTTACGGAAGATACGGCCAATTTCATAAACACGTTCCATACCACCAACGATAAGACGTTTCAAGTGAAGCTCGGTCGCGATACGAAGCACCATGTCAATGTTCTGTGCATTGTGGTGAGTGATAAATGGACGAGCAGCAGCGCCCCCAGCTTCGTTGTGGAGAACAGGTGTTTCCACTTCAAGGAAACCTTTTTGGTCAAGGTAACGACGGATTTCAGAGATGATTTTTGAACGAGTGACAAAACGTTCAAAGCTTTCACGATTAGAAATCAAGTCAAGGTAACGTTTACGATAGATGGTTTCAACGTCTGTCAAACCGTGGAATTTCTCAGGAAGTGGGCGAAGTGCTTTAGACAAGTGAGTGATATGAGTTGCCTTGATAGAGAGTTCACCCATATCCGTACGCATGACTTCACCTTCGACACCGAGGAAGTCACCGAGGTCAGCCTTTTTGAAGATTTCGTAGTTTTCTTCACCGACTTCATCTTTACGAACGTAGATTTGGATTTGACCTTCTCGGTCTTGAAGATGGGCAAAGCCGACTTTCCCTTTTCCACGTTTGGTTACTAAGCGTCCAGCGATAGTAGCAGTTTCATTTAATTCATGTAATTGTTCTTTATCAAGTTCTGCAAATTTGTCTTTTAGTTCTTGAGAGTTAGCAGTACGTTCAAAACGTTTTCCGAAGGGATCGATTCCTTGTTCACGGAGCGCAGCCATTTTTTCACGGCGAACGATCTGCTGGTCATTTAGTTCTTCCATATGTTCTGTAGACATGGGTTCCTCCTAATTTTACTCAAAATTGAATACGATGAGTCATTTTTTGCGATACTCCCATTTTATCATAAATAGCAGAGAAATTCACGGATATTCTTTGAAAACTAAAAAGAACTTGACTATTAAGATCAAGTTCCATTATTTTTCTTGATAGGAAGTGTCATTCCATCTTTCCAGAGTGAAGGTTTCAAAATCATCGGTCTCTAAAACTGTCAGACTAGCATTGGCCAAGCCTCCATCTTTGCGAAGGTGAGCCTCTTTATAGCCTAAGAGAGTGCGTAGGCTAGCAGTGAGATTTGCCCCATGCCCGACAATCAAAATTCTTTCAGCCGGACTTCCTTTCAGAGATTTGATAAATCGAATAGTACGCTGAGTCGTAGAGTAGAGGGACTCGGCTTCAAACATCTTCGTATCAAACTGGGCCAGATTAGAGCGAAAGGCCTTGATTTGTTGTGGGTAAATGGCATTGAGCGTAGAGATTTTTAATCCCTCTAGTTTGCCAAGTTGCCATTCACGTAGGTCAGGAATGCTTTTTAAAGGACAAGGGGCCTGGAGTTGACTTTGGATAATTTCAGCAGACTTAACTGCTCTGGGTAAGTCACTAGAATAAATCGTATCAAAAGGAATTTCCTTGAGATACTGCCCCAGTTGTTTTAAAACGTCAATGGACTCTGGAAGAAGGGGAGAGTCGCCGCTAGCACCTTGAAAACGTCCTTCAAGATTCCAGACAGTCCGACCATGACGGACAAAATAGAGTTTCATCAGTTGTTTTCCTCCAAGATATCAGCAAAGTCTGCTTTTACAAAGGTGGCTAAGTCTTGAGGTCGGATGATGATACTGTGCCCGACTTCTCCAGCAGAGACAATCATTTTGTCTAAATCCAAAGCAGTCTGATCAATAAAAATGGGATAATTGTGTTTTTGGCGAATGCCGACGGGGTTATTAGCCCCATGAATATAGCCTGTCGTTTTTTCTAGGTCTTTTTGAGGAATCATGCTGACTTTTTTATTACCAGAAACCTTTGCTAGTTTTTTCTCAGCGAGGTGTTCTGTTATGGGAACGATTCCGATGATTGGCCCCGTCTTATCACCCAGCAGAGCCAAGGTTTTAAAGATATGTGTTCGATCATATTCCGAAGGAAGTTCACCCTCAAGCGCGTTGATCTGAATACCAGTATGGTCAATACCCGCCTTGGTCAAGATTTGCTCGACCAAGGTTTTTTTAATCTTGACTTTTTTTGCCATTATTTATACTTATCCTCCAATTGACTCATCCAGATACCAAGCCAAATGCCAAGCGCAAAGAAGAAGGCGATGAGAACATAACTCACGATAGAAAGTCCAGTGTATTGGATACTTTCAGCACTTCCAGCATTTGGAATCAAAATCAAGAGGGTGCTTGACAGCACAATCCCAATGATAAAGTGATACACACGGGAGTGGTAGTTGTTCAAGGCATGGTCCATTAATTTTGAAAAAATGATGAGGGTTGCACCTGCACCAATTCCGATAGGAAGGAAAGTACCGAATAAATCAAAGGTCTTAAAACCAGTTAGCATTGGAGCGTACAGCCCTAAAATCAAGAGTAGATTTGACGGACTTAAACCAGGCACCAAGACACCTAGAGCTAAAAGAGCACCCGCTAAGATGAAACTAGCGAAACTAGAACTGAGAGAACCTACAACAAAATTTAGCGCGTAGAGCCCTAGTCCTGAAAGGATAAAGGTAGTCCAGAACCAGACTAGGTCAATCTTATCACGATCAGATTCTCGAGTAGATTCTTTAAGGAGACTAGGAACCGTACCGATGATAGCTCCAGCAAAACTCCATAAAACATAGACTTGGTAATTTTCTAGCAGATACTCGATTGGATAAGAAAACAAACCAATGCCTAGCAACATCCCGATTGCTACTGGGATAAAGTATAGGACATTATTTTTAAAATCCTTAAAGGGATGAGCCAGAAAGCTAATCATTCGCTCATAAATCCCCAAAATAGCTGCTAAAACACCGCCAGAAATTCCTGGTAGGATAAATCCTAAGGCGATGACGATTCCTTTAATAACTCTTGCAATCCATGAAAACATCATAAAATCCTCAATTTCATAAAATTCTTTCTCTATTCTATCAATTATAACACAGACGAGAAAAAAATGAAAAAACAAGTGAAAAAGAGAGCAATTTTCACTTGTCTTATGGTCTTAAAAATAGTTTTCTGAAGGTTTCTTCTTTTTCCTTCAAGGTAGAAATGAGATTAATATCTAAATGATGCTCAAATCCAGCAATTCTTCCTTTTGAAGTATATTGATGGAGGTCATAGTCTAAATCAGTATTAGGCGTGGTTTCGAAGTAACCTGAATTCGTTCCATAAGATGGAATCCAGACAGCAGAGAACTTATCTGTATTGATACTATGCTCTTGCATGAAATAAACACCGATGTAAATTCCGATATTTTTGGCGCCAAGGGCTTCTAGTTTAGCCCTAAAAGCTTCAACACCTTCGTTCATATCGGGCATTGTTTTTTCTTCAACATCGAGCCAATAGTAACTAGGGTTGTATGGAGAAGCAGCATTGTAGAAAACCTCAGCAGCTTTTTCCATTTCTTCCTTACTAGTACCTGCTAGATAGGCATAAACAGCAACTGGAACATTCCGCTTTTGAAATTCTGAAATATGATTTATATAGGCTTTATCGACACCATTGACATAGGCGGCATTATTTGTTTCAGTATGCTGACCCCCATTGTGGACGCGAACAATAACACCAGAAATATTTTGAGATAAGGTATCGTAGTTGATCTCCTCAGGTATTTGCCAGCCAGAGACATCAATAATAGGTTTGTCAAGATTATGCAAGGCCTGATTTTCAACCTGGACTGCATTGGGTTTTGACTTGACAGGGTGGTCTTCATAAGTTGGTCTATTGAGGATCAAAATAGCTATAAATATAGTAAATAAAGTAAAAATAATAGCTGGATGAATCTTTTTTCTCATATTTAAATAGTTTAACGTAAATAGATAAAAAAATCAAAGAAAACATCGGAAAAAGTGAATATATGGGCGTCTTTTCCCTATTTCTCTGTTTGTTTACTCCTAAGAAACTAAATTATGGTATAATATAAGGGAATTTCTAGAGAAAAGAGAAGATTATGTCAAATTATGCCATTATTTTAGCAGCGGGTAAAGGTACTCGCATGAAATCAGATCTTCCAAAGGTACTTCATAAAGTAGCTGGAATTTCGATGTTGGAACATGTTTTTCGTAGTGTTGGTGCTATTCAACCTGAAAAAACAGTTACTGTAGTTGGTCACAAGGCAGAGCTAGTTGAGCAAGTATTAGCCGGTCAGACGGACTTTGTTACCCAATCAGAACAACTAGGAACTGGGCATGCTGTCATGATGGCAGAGCCTATTCTCCAAAATCGTACAGGCCACACATTGGTTATCGCTGGAGATACTCCTCTGATTACAGGTGAAAGCTTGAAAAACCTTTTGGATTTCCATATCAATCACAAAAATGTTGCGACAATCTTGACAGCTGAAGCGGCAAATCCTTTCGGATACGGTCGTATCGTCCGTAACGATAATGCTGAAGTTCTTCGTATTGTTGAGCAGAAAGATGCCACAGACTTTGAAAAGCAAATTAAGGAAATCAATACAGGAACTTATGTATTTGACAATGAGCGTCTTTTTGAAGCCCTTAAAAACATCAACACCAACAATGCCCAAGGTGAGTACTATATTACTGACGTGATTGGTATTTTCCGTAATGCGGGTGAGAAGGTTGGCGCTTATACTCTCAAAGATTTTGATGAAAGTCTTGGGGTAAATGACCGTGTAGCTCTTGCGACTGCGGAAGCAGTGATGCGTCGCCGTATCAACCAAAAGCATATGGTTAATGGTGTTAGCTTTGTTAATCCGGAAGCAACTTACATTGATATTGATGTTGAGATTGCTCCCGAAGTCCAAATCGAAGCCAACGTTACCTTAAAAGGTCAAACGAAGATTGGTGCGGAGACTATTT
This sequence comes from uncultured Streptococcus sp., assembly GCA_963533485.1. Classification (GTDB taxonomy): domain Bacteria; phylum Bacillota; class Bacilli; order Lactobacillales; family Streptococcaceae; genus Streptococcus. The sequence goes on along the minus strand of CAUSPE010000022.1, from coordinate 25,122 downwards.
TAACAAATGGAACTTGTATTGTAGATAGCACCATTGGATCTGGAGCTGTGATTACCAACTCTATGATTGAGGAAAGTAGTGTTGCGGACGGTGTGACAGTTGGTCCTTATGCCCATATCCGTCCAGGTTCAAGTCTGGCTGCTCAAGTTCACATTGGAAATTTTGTTGAAGTAAAAGGCTCTTCAATCGGTGAAAATACCAAGGCGGGTCATTTGACTTATATTGGAAACTGTGAAGTGGGTAGCAACGTTAATTTTGGTGCAGGAACTATTACAGTCAACTACGATGGCAAAAATAAATACAAAACTGTCATTGGCAATAATGTCTTTGTTGGATCAAACTCAACTATTATTGCTCCTGTAGAACTTGGGGATAATTCTCTGGTTGGAGCGGGTTCAACCATTACCAAGAATGTTCCTGCTGATGCCATTGCTATCGGCCGTGGACGTCAGGTCAACAAAGATGAATATGCGACTCGCCTTCCTCATCATCCCAAGAACCAGTAGGAGTCGATCATGGAATTTGAAGAAAAAACGATTAGTAGGAAGGAAATCTATCAAGGTCCTATTTTCAAACTAGTACAAGACCAGGTGGAGCTACCAGAAGGAAAGGGTACTGCCCAACGTGACTTGATTTTTCACAATGGAGCTGTTTGTGTATTAGCTGTGACAGCCGAGGACAAAATCGTTCTCGTTAAGCAATACCGAAAAGCTATTGAGGCGGTTTCTTATGAGATTCCTGCAGGTAAACTAGAACTTGGTGAAAATGCTGATCCAATGGCAGCGGCCCTTCGTGAATTGGAAGAAGAAGTTGCCTACACTGGTAAGTTAGAACTGTTGTACGATTTCTATTCTGCGATTGGATTTTGTAATGAAAAACTAAAACTCTATCTCGCCAGTGATTTGGTTAAGGTGGAAAATCCTCGCCCACAAGATGATGATGAAACATTGGAAGTTTTAGAAGTAAGCCTAGAGGAAGCCAAGAACCTGATCCAGTCAGGTCATATCTGTGATGCCAAGACCATTATGGCGATCCAGTACTGGGAACTACAAAAGAAATAGAGGAGCAACCCATGGGAAAACCTTTATTAACAGACGAAATGATTGAACGTGCCAATCGTGGTGAGAAAATCTCAGGACCACCTCTTCAAGATGATGAGGAAACAAAGATCCTACCAACGTCTTCACAACATTTTGGTTATTCACGTTCTAGAGACCACGGTTTTAGTCAAGATACCTTAACAATCGAAGTAGAGCCAACGATTCATAAGAGTCGCCGCATTGAGAACACTAAGAGAAATGTTTTTAATTCGAAACTCAATCGCATCTTGTTTGCAGTTATCCTACTTTTGATTTTGTTAATTTTAGCGATGAAACTCTTGTAATTGAAAGGACTTGAAATGAAAATTGGAATCATTGCTGCCATGCCAGAAGAACTCCTATATTTGACTCAGAATTTGGATAAACCTCAAGAAGTCCAAGTCCTCGGAAATACTTACTACACTGGCTCTGTTGGCAATACAGAAGTCGTTCTAGTTCAGAGTGGGATTGGAAAGGTCATGTCGGCTATGAGTGTAGCGGTGTTAGCTAACCACTTCCAAGTAGAAGCTATCATCAATACAGGATCAGCAGGTGCTCTTGCTGAAGGGATTACTGTTGGTGATGTCGTGATTGCGGATAAGTTGGCTTACCATGATGTGGATGTGACTGCTTTTGGCTATGCTTATGGCCAAATGGCTGGTCAACCTCTTTACTTTGAATCAGACAAAACCTTTGTAGCCAAAATCCAAGAGAGTCTATCTCAGTTGGACCAAAACTGGCACCTAGGCTTGACTGCTACAGGAGACAGTTTTATAGCTGGAGATGATAAAATTGCTAGTATCAAATCCCACTTTCCGGATGTTTTAGCAGTTGAAATGGAAGGGGCTGCTATTGCACAAGCGGCTCAGGCTCTTGGTCTACCTTTCCTAGTCATTCGTGCCATAAGTGACAATGCCAATCACGAAGCCTCTATCTCTTTTGATGAATTTATTATCGAAGCTGGACGTCGTTCTGCCCAAGTCTTACTAGCCTTTTTAAAAGCCTTAGATTAAGCGGAAATTTGACAGTTTATCTAGCTTATGATAAGATTTAAATAAAGAAAAGCTAGAAAACGTTTCAGAGGATATTATGAGTATTGAAATGACCGTCAGTGAGATTGCAGAGGTCTTAGGACTATCTCGTCAAGCAATCAACAATCGTGTCAAAGAACTTCCAGAAGAGGACACGAAAAAAAATGACAAAGGTGTAACTGTAGTTACTCGAAGTGGATTGATCAAGCTAGAAGAAATCTACAAAAAAACGATTTTTGAAGATGAACCAGTCAGTGATGATGTCAAACAACGTGAACTGATGGAAATCTTGGTTGATGAGAAAAACGCTGAAATTCTTCGTTTGTACGAGCAGCTCAAGGCCAAAGATCGCCAGTTATCAGAAAAAGATGAACAGATGCGTATCAAAGACCGACAGATTGCTGAAAAGGACAAACAGTTGGACCAACAGCAACAGTTAACTCTTCAAGCCATGAAGGATCAAGAAACCTTGAAACTCGAGTTGGACCAAGCAAAAGAAGAAGTCCAAGCAACCAAAAAAGGCTTTTTTGCTCGCCTTTTTGGAGGAAAATAAAGAAGCTGTTTGGGTTACTCATTAACCTAATGGCTTCTTTTGTTATTTATAGTTTATTTTGGGTAGTAATTGAGGTAAATAATGGAAAAATTAAGAGATTATATCGCCTTTGATTTGGAATTCAATCAACACGAGGGGGTTACCCATTTAATTCAAGTATCAGCAGTCCGCTATCAAGATGGACAAGAAAGTGCTGCTTTTGATTCTTATGTTCATACTACAGCCCCATTGAAGAGTTTTATCAATGGTTTGACTGGGATCACAGCTGAAACCTTGAAAGATGCGCCAAAAGTAGAACAAGTTTTAAAGGACTTTCAAGCATTTGTTGGCGATTTACCTATCGTTGGTTACAATGCAGCTAAGAGTGATTTGCCTATTCTCTTGGAGCATGGTATTGATTATCGTGACCAGTATAAGGTTGATCTATATGAGGAGGCTTTTGAACGCCGTAGTTCTGATTTACACGGCATAGCCAATCTTAAATTGCAAACTGTTGCAAATTTTTTAGGCTTTCACGGGAAGTCTCATAACAGTTTAGAGGATGCCCGCATGACGGCGCGTGTTTACGAAGCTTTTTTGGAATCGGATGAAGGAAAGATATTAATAGAAGACCAGAGTAGTTTTTCGATGAATAATCCTTTTGGTGGCTTAGATTTATCCCAATTTTTAGACTAGGAGTGCCTATGAAACCTGAAAAACCTAAAAAGCTAGGTTTTAGGAAGATATACTATAACCTAGATAAGATTTTATTTCTATTTTTCTTGATATTTATGATGGTTGAGTTTGTCTGGCTACCATTAAATTCATGGATTGCTGGCATCCTTCTGAGACAAACTGGTTATTTGTTTATCTCCTACAATAACTTTTGGGCGATTATACAAGGCTCGCCTTTTATCAGTTTAGCCTTTCTCATCTTAATTGCAATCAATCTCTTGGTTGCCTATTTCCAGATTTGTCTTTTGTTTATCGGGGCTCGTCACCTTCTCTATCATGAAAAGAGAACTTTAATTGAGTATAGTAGAAAAGTATTTCAACAGAGCTTTCTATTCGTTAAGCGATTGAGCTTTTGTAAGATGGCCTTTGTCTTTTTTTACATTGCTTTGCTTTTCCCGTTCATCCGTAAGATTTTAAAAATCTACTACCTCAACAAGATTATTATCCCTGATTTTATTGTGAATTATTGGGAAGGTAAGCATTGGCTGGTAGGTCTGATGATCATAGCATCCGCTTGGATCTTTCTCTACATCTCTGTCCGATTTATGTTTGCCCTTCCTAAGATTCTCTTTGAAAGAAAGACGGTAAGAGAAAGTGTGAAATATAGTCTCAAAAAGACAAAGAAAAATGTCCTTTTCTACTCTTGGCATCTCTTACTCATTATCATTAAAACCTATCTTTTCTTCTTTGGTTTATTAATTCCTTTGCTTTTTGCGCAAGCAGTGATGGATAATCTCACTCAAAAAGAATCCTTGATTCTCGGTGTGATTAATTTTGTCTTGATTAAAAATTTCCATTACATGACCCTGACTTACTTCTTAGTGAAGTTTGTTTCCTTCCTGACAGGAGAAGAGTTGGAGATCATGCCAAGGCGAAAGAAAGATCATCTGATGAGATGGGGTGTCATGGGGTGTGCAAGCATCTTCTTTGCCATAGAAGGCTACGTTTATCTGGAATCTCCGGATACCAATACACCTTTAGTGATTTCGCACAGAGGAGTAAGTAATAAAAACGGTGTTCAAAATACTGTGCAGTCTTTAGAAAAAACAGCTCAACTAAAACCTGATCTCATCGAAATGGATGTGCAGGAAACGAAAGACGGTCAGTTCGTGATGATGCACGATGCCAACCTCAAAAATTTAACAGGTATTAATGCTACACCACAAGATTTGACTCTGGATGAATTAACAAATACAGATATTTACGAGAATGGTTATCAAACAAAGATTTCAAGCTTTGATGCCTATTTAGAGCGTGCAAATGCTTTAAACCAAAAATTGCTGATTGAGATTAAAACCAGTAAAAAAGATAGTCCGCAAATGATGGACCATTTCCTCGAAAAGTATGGGGCGACTATCAAGAAATATGGGCATCAGATGCAATCACTAGACTATCATGTGATTGATAAAGTGTTGACTTATGATTCTGAAATTCCAGTTTACTTTATTCTTCCCTATAACAGTATCTTCCCAAGAACCAAGGCAACGGGTTACACTATGGAGTACTCAACTTTGGATGAATACTTTGTCAATAAACTCTGGACAACTGATCAGAGACTCTATGTTTGGACCGTAAATGGTTCGGAGGCATTTGATAAAGCAGTTCGTCTCGGCGCAGATGGCATGATAACGGATGATCTTGAAATGGTCCAGTCACAAGTTACAATGGCTCAAGACGATCCGGAATATACGGAATTACTCTTAAAGAAAGCAATGGAATTCTTTGATTTCTAAGAAAAAAAGAGAAACAGATGTTTCTCTTTTTTTGTGGATTAGAAAGGCAATTTTCCAGCGAAAGCTCCTAGTTTCTTCTTAGTCGTTTCATCAATTTGTTCAAGAGCAGCATTAATTGCTTGCGCAGTCATGTCAGAAAGTGTTTCGAGATCTTCTGGATCTACAACTGCTGGGTTGAAGTCAATGCTGACAACTTTTTTGTCTCCAGTCAAAGTTGCTTGGACAAGGTCCTGGGCTGATTTTCCAACAAATTCCATGGCAGCGAGTTCTGCTTGGCTTTGTTCCATTTGTTTTTGAAGTTTTTGTGCTTGGCGCATCATGTTTTGCATATTCATCATAGCAGTTTACAGTTTCCTTTTTTCTATTTTTTTCTTTTTTATTTTATCAATTTTAGGGGCAAAAGTCTATTATTTGTTTAATTCATGAGATATATGAGCTTTTATAATGATTCCCTCAAACAACTTTTAAGAGATTTACTATGGACATCCAGTATCCTTTGCTAAACAAATAATTTCATTTAAGCTTTCTTTAAGGTTTCTATTATATTCTAAAGAACTCTATATTAACCGAACGTTGAATGAATAATATAGAGGATAACCTAAATTTATTTCTTAATTTGTTATGGTCTTTACAGATTTAGTAATATATTGTTCATTTTTTACCTTAAATGGTGTGTTGATTAGACTAAATGACGCTCTGTCTTTTCTTCATGATGGAGGCAGATTATGATATAATAGATAGTAATGAGTTTTTAGAATAAACTAAAGGAGAATATAAATGATCTATGCAGGAATCCTAGCCGGAGGAACTGGCACACGCATGGGAATCAGTAATTTACCAAAACAATTCTTGGAGTTGGGTGATCGTCCTATTTTGATCCACACAATTGAAAAATTCGTCTTAGAACCAAGTATTGAAAAAATTGTAGTTGGAGTTCATGGAGACTGGGTGTCACACGCTGAGGACCTAGTTGACAAGTATCTTTCTCTCCACAAGGATCGTATCATCATTACCAAGGGTGGTGCTGATCGCAATACCAGTATCGAGAAGATTATAGAAGCTATTGATGCCTATCGTCCAATCACTCCAGAAGATATTGTGATTACCCACGACTCTGTTCGTCCTTTTATCACACTTCGCATGATTCAGGACAATATCAAATTTGCTCAAAATCATGATGCGGTTGACACAGTAGTAGAAGCGGTTGATACCATTGTTGAAAGTACCAATGGTCAGTTTATCACGGATATTCCAAATCGTGCTCACCTCTATCAAGGTCAAACACCTCAGACTTTCCGATGCAAGGATTTCATGGATTTGTATGGTTCCCTATCTGATCAAGAAAAAGAAATCCTGACGGATGCATGTAAGATTTTTGTTATCAAAGGGAAGGATGTTGCTCTAGCTAAAGGGGAATATTCAAACCTTAAAATCACGACTGTGACGGACTTGAAAATCGCGAAAAGTATGATTGAGAAAGACTAAGGCTATGATTAATCAAATTTATCAACTGACCAAACCAAAGTTTATCAATGTAAAATACCAAGAAGAGGACATTGATCAGGAGAATCATATCCTGATTCGTCCAAATTATATGGCGGTTTGCCATGCAGATCAACGTTACTATCAAGGGAAACGCGATCCAAAGATATTGGCTAAAAAGTTTCCTATGGCGATGATTCACGAGTCTTGTGGAACTGTTATTTCCGATCCAACTGGGACTTATGAAGTCGGTCAAAAGGTAGTTATGATTCCCAATCAACCGCCTATGCAGAGTGACAAGGAATTCTACGAGAACTACATGACAGGGACCTACTTCCTATCTAGTGGTCACGATGGCTTTATGCGAGAATTTGTTTCTCTTCCCAAAGATCGTGTTGTGTCTTATAATGACATCGAGGACACAGTTGCCGCCATTACCGAGTTTGTAAGTGTTGGTATGCATGCTATGGATCGATTCCTACATCTTGCTCATAGCAAACGAGAGCGCATTGCTGTTATCGGAGATGGTAGTTTGGCCTTTGTGGTTGCAAATATTATCAATTATACCTTGCCAGAAGCAGAGATTATCGTCATTGGTCGCCATTGGGAAAAACTAGAGCTCTTCTCTTTTGCTAAAGAGTGCTACATTACTGATAATATACCAGAAGATTTAACCTATGATCATGGATTTGAGTGCTGTGGTGGGGATGGTACAGGCCCAGCTATCAATGACTTGATTCGTTATATTCGCCCACAGGGAACGGTTCTCATGATGGGAGTGAGCGAATACAAGGTTAATATCAATACACGAGACGCTTTGGAAAAAGGATTGTTATTAGTGGGATCGTCTCGTTCAGGACGCGTCGATTTTGAAAAGGCCATTCAAATGATGGAAGTTAAAAAGTTTGCGAATCGTCTGAAGAATATCCTTTATGTTGAAGAGCCTGTGAGAGAAATCAAGGACATTCACCGTGTCTTTGCTACAGACCTGAATACTGCTTTTAAAACAGTATTCAAGTGGGAAGTGTAGGAGATGGAGGTTAATTGTGGAAAAACTCATCAAAGAAAAAATTTCTTCTTTACTATCTAATGAAGAGGAAGTACTCAGTGTCGAACAGCTGGGAGGCATGACCAACCAAAACTATTTGGTTAAAACAACCAACAAACAGTATATTGTGAAATTTTTTGGTAAAGGGACTGAAAAACTCATCAATCGTCAAAATGAAAAGTATAATCTTGAACTTTTAGAGGATTTAGATTTAGATGTTAAAAATTATCTCTTTGATATTGAGTCAGGGATCAAAGTAAATGAATACATCGAATCAGCAGTAACTCTTGATTCAACATCAATTAAGTCCAAGTTTGAAAAGATTGCACCAATTTTACAAACCATCCACGCTTCAGGGAAAGAATTAAGAGGAGAATTTGCTCCTTTTGAGGAAATCAGCAAATATGAATCCTTGATTGAGGGACCTATCCCTTATGAAAACTATGAAGCTGTAAGAAAAGATGTATTTTCACTAGAAAAGAGATTGGCTGATTTGGGTGTTGATAGAAAGTCCTGTCACATCGATTTGGTACCAGAAAACTTTATCGAGTCACCACAAGGTCGTTTGTATTTGATTGACTGGGAATACTCTTCGATGAATGACCCGATGTGGGACTTGGCAGCTCTTTTCTTAGAGTCTGAATTTACAAAGCAAGAGGAAGATGATTTCCTTTCCTACTATGAAAGTGACAAAACGCCTGTATCACGTGAGAAGATTCGTATCTATAAAATCTTGCAAGATACTATCTGGAGTTTGTGGACAGTGTACAAAGAAGCTCAAGGGGCTGATTTTGGAGATTACGGTGTAAATCGTTACCAAAGAGCTGTCGAAGGTTTGACTTATTATGGAGGTTAGGATGAAGAATAAAAATGGTGTTTCCTTTGGTCTGCTCTCTGGTATCTTCTGGGGATTAGGTCTAACGATTAGTGCTTATATCTTTTCAATTTTTACAAATCTTTCGCCTTTTGTTGTGGCTGCCGCTCATGATTTCTTGAGTATCTTTATCTTGTTAGCTTTTCTTTTGGTAAAAGAAAGAAAAGTTCGTCTCTCGATTTTCTTAAATATTCGAAATGTAAGTGTAATTATCGGAGCTTTACTAGCAGGACCAATAGGTATGCAGGCCAATCTTTATGCGGTTAAATATATCGGTAGTTCACTAGCTTCATCTGTATCAGCTATTTACCCAGCAGTTTCAGTTTTACTGGCCTTCTTCATTTTGAAACACAAGGTTTCAAAGAATACAGTATTCGGTGTTTTCTTGATTATTGCAGCGATCATTGCTCAAACCTACAAGGTTGAACAAGTTAACTCGTTTTACATTGGGATTCTTTGTGCCCTTATCTGTGCCATTGCCTGGGGGAGTGAAAGTGTTCTCAGCTCCTATGCTATGGAAAGTGATTTAAGTGAAATTGAAGCCTTGTTAATCCGACAAGTAACCTCATTCTTGTCCTACCTTGTGATTGTGCTCTTTTCTCACCATTCATTTGCAGAAGTGGCAGATGGGCAATTATTCGGCCTCTTGATTGTCTTTGCGGCCTTTGATATGATTTCCTACTTAGCTTATTATATCGCTATTAATCGTTTGCAACCTGCGAAAGCGACAGGTTTGAATGTGAGCTATGTAGTTTGGACTGTCTTATTTGCAGTTATTTTCTTGGGTGCACCGCTAGATATGCTGACAATCATCACCTCACTTATTGTTATGGCTGGTGTTTATATTATTATTAAAGAATAAAGGAGATTCGTGTGAAAGCGATTATTTTGGCAGCGGGCTTAGGAACTCGTCTACGCCCTATGACTGAAAATACCCCAAAAGCTTTGGTTAAGGTTAATCAAAAACCTTTGGTAGAATACCAAATTGAGTTTTTGAAAGAGAGAGGAATTGATGAGATTATCATCGTCGTCGGTTACCTCAAAGAACAATTTGACTACCTAAAAGAAAAATATGGTGTCCGTTTAGTCTTTAACGACAAGTATGCTGATTACAATAACTTTTACTCACTTTATCTAGTAAAAGAAGATTTGGCTAACAGCTACGTCATCGATGCAGATAATTACCTTTTCAAAAATATGTTTCGAAACGATCTTAAACGTTCTACCTATTTTAGTGTATATCGTGAAGACTGTACCAACGAGTGGTTCTTGGTTTACGGTGATGATTACAAGGTTCAAGACATTATTGTTGACAGCAAAGCTGGTCGCATTCTGAGCGGAGTTTCATTCTGGGATGCACCAACTGCTGAGAAGATTGTTGGCTTTATTGACAAAGCTTACGAAAGTGGTGAATTTGTTGATCTCTACTGGGACAATATGGTTAAGGATAATATCAAAGAACTAGATGTCTATGTAGAAGAATTAGAAGGAAATAGCATCTATGAAATTGATAGTGTAAAAGATTACCATAAATTAGAAGAGATTTTATCTACTATTGAGTAAGGAAAGAGAAGAAGGCTTGGGCCTTCTTTTTTTGTGTATTTTATAACAAGAATGTTTGGTATTGATTGTATTCTTTAAATGAAACAAAAATTACAAAAAAAAGAACAAAATAAAACAAAAATTATTGACAACGATTTCATATAGTGTTATACTTATCACATAAAAGATAATTGAAAGAAGGGAAAATGTTATGGGATTAGATCATTTCTTTGACAAAAACCTGGTGTTTTGCTTAGAAGCGGATAATCAAGAACAACTCTTTGATCAGGTAGCAAGCTTGTTGGAAGAACGAGAAATTGTCACTCCAACTTATCGTGAAGCCTTGATCACGCGTGAAAAGTCATTTCCAACTGGCTTAGATATGGAATTTCTAGGTAAGGACTTGCCAAATGTAGCGATTCCTCATACAGATATTGTTCATAATCTAGCTGAGAAAGTAGTGGTTGTTCGATTAGAAAAACCAGTAACTTTTCACAATATGATTGCTCCTGATAAGGAAGTAGAAGTATCCCTACTCTTCTTTATCATTAACAACTCAAGTTCAAGTCAAACAAATATTCTGGCTCAGTTGATGGACTTTTTCACAGGAAATGGACATCTGGAAGATTTATCAAAAATTTCCGAACCAGAAAAACTTTATGCTTACATTGCTGAAGCAACCGCTTAATCTTGTCTATTAAAAAATAAAATCGGAGGAAATCCAAATGATTAAAATTCTTGCTGCCTGCGGTGCAGGTGTTAACTCAAGTCACCAAATTAAAAGTGCTCTAGAAGAAGAACTTTCAAACCGTGGTTATGATGTTCACTGTGATGCAGTCATGGTGAAAGATGTAAACGAAGACCTTATCAAGGGCTACGATATCTTTACACCAATCGCTGCAACTGACCTTGGTTTTGAACCAGGCATTCCAGTAATTGAAGCTGGACCAATCTTGTTCCGTATTCCAGCGATGAGCGCTCCAGTATTTGACAATATTGAAGCAGCTATCAAAGAACACGGACTAAGCTAATTTATTCTTTATCTTGTTAACATTCATATAACTAAAAAAACGGGAGGAACTATTATGGATGTCATTATCAATCTGGCCAACGATATCTTCAAACCTATCTTGGATATGGGTGGACCAATCATCATGCTGATCATTTTGACAGTATTGGCTCTACTTTTTGGAGTGAAATTCTCCAAAGCGCTTGAAGGTGGTATTAAACTTGCCATCGCTCTTACTGGTATCGGTGCTATCATCGGTATGCTCAATGGAGCTTTCTCAGAATCACTTAAAAAATTCGTTGAAAACACTGGTATCCATTTGAACATCACTGACGTTGGTTGGGCACCACTTGCTACAATCACTTGGGGCTCTGCTTGGACACTTTACTTCTTGCTTGTAATGTTGATTGTCAACGTTGTGATGCTTGCAATGAAGAAAACGGATACACTTGACGTCGATATCTTCGATATCTGGCACTTGTCAATCACTGGTCTTTTGATTAAATGGTACGCAGACAACAATGGAGTTAGCCAAGGGGTTTCACTCTTCATCGCGACTGCAGCAGTTGTCCTTGTAGGTGTTTTGAAAATCATCAACTCTGACTTGATGAAACCAACTTTCGATGACCTTCTTAACGCACCAAGTTCATCACCAATGACTTCAACTCACATGAACTACATGATGAACCCAGTTATCATGGTTTTGGATAAGATTTTTGAAAAATTCTTCCCAGGTCTTGATAAATATGACTTTGATGCTGCTAAATTGAACAAAAAAATCGGTTTCTGGGGATCTAAATTCTTCATCGGTTTCATCCTTGGTATTGTTATCGGTTTTATGGGTACTCCACAACCTGTTGAAGGACTTAAAGATGCTGCAAACTGGCAAGAAGTTATTAAAGGTTGGTTGTCTCTTGGTTTGACAGCCGGTGTAGCTTTGGAACTCTTCTCACTTATCGGATCTTGGTTCATCGCAGCCGTAGAACCACTTTCACAAGGTATTACAAACGTTGCTACTAAACGTCTTCAAGGACGTAAATTCAACATCGGTCTTGACTGGCCTTTCATCGCTGGTCGTGCTGAAATCTGGGCTTGTGCCAACGTACTTGCACCAATCATGTTAATTGAAGCAGTGCTTCTTTCAAACGTCGGAAATGGTATCTTGCCACTTGCAGGTATCATCGCTATGGGTGTAACTCCAGCTCTCTTGGTTGTTACTCGTGGTAAATTGCTCCGTATGATTATCTTCGGAACACTCTTGTTGCCACTCTTCCTTCTTTCAGGTACTCTTATCGCACCATTTGCAACAGAACTTGCTAAAGGTGTAGGTGCCTTCCCAGAAGGTGTGAGCAAAACTCAATTGATCACTCACTCAACTCTTGAAGGACCAATCGAAAAACTATTTGGTTGGGCAATCGGTAATGCTACAACAGGTGATATCAAAGCAATCCTTGGTGCAGCAGCCTTCCTTGTCTTCTATGTAGGTATCTTTGCTTGGTATAGAAAACAAATGATCAAACGTAACGAAGAATACGCAGCAAATGCTAAATAATTCGCTCCTATAAAATGTAAATTGTGAGAACTAGGTTGTTAATTTCCTACATTGGGAGTGGCAACCTAGTTTTTTATATAAAAATCTAAAAATAGTTGGAGAATATTATGGTAATTGAAATCAAATCAGATCAGTTAACGGTCCAGTTTAAAACCTTAGGTGGCGCCTTGTCGTCGATCAAGGATCGAGAAGGCATTGAGTATCTGTGGCAAGGAGATGCCACTTACTGGAGTGGACAAGCGCCAGTACTTTTTCCAATCTGCGGCTCTTTAAGGGAAGATTCAGCCTTCTACAGTCATGCAGATGGAACGGAAACGAAAGGAAAGATTCCTCGCCATGGTTTGGTCCGTAAAAAAGAATTTGACTTAGTTGAACAAACAGAAAACAGCGTAACCTTTGCTATTGAAGATGATGAGAATACTTATCAGAACTATCCTTATCATTTCCGTCTTGAAATCACTTATCTAGTGACCGGCAAGACTGTCCGTACTCAATACAAAATCTATAATAAAGAAACGAATAAAGTAATGCCATTCTTTATAGGAGGACATCCAGGATTTAATTGTCCTCTGCTAGAAGGCGAAACTTATGAAGATTACTATTTAGAGTTTGAGAAAGAAGAGACTTGCTCTGTTCCACGTCCTTTCCCAGAAACTGGCATGTTAGACTTTCAAGATAGAAGTCCATGGTTGGATTCGCAAAAGGAAGTGGATCTCAGTTACGATCTGTTTAGTGTTGATGCAGTGACTTTGGATGAGTTGCAATCCAGAACAATTTCCCTTCGTTCTCGTAAACATGAGAAGGGATTAAAAGTACACTTCCAAGAGTTTTCAAATCTCATCATTTGGTCAACTTTGAATAAGGGACCTTTCATTGCCTTTGAACCTTGGTCTGGTTTGTCAACATCTCTTGAAGAAGGAGATCATTTAGAAGATAAGAAAAACGTTCGTCTCCTAAAACCTGGTCAAGTAGATCAGATTGGCTTTGATATTGAAATATTTTAGATAAAAAACCACAAAAACAAACATTTACTGTTGACTTTTTCTATAAATAGGAGTATATTATGTTTGTAAACAACAAATGATGTTTGCAACAAACAAACAATCACTTGTTATATTCTCTTTTGAGGAGAAAGTTTGTTTCTAGGAACTTGATTTCCTGGACTTGGATAAGGTGATATTCATCTCATTCAATCAAATTTGTCACTAAACTGCTAGAAAGTCTTTTGTAGGTAAACTGCTAACTATAAAAGTCTTTACTAGCCTAGAAAAATAAAAAGGAGTATACAATATGTCTATTGTTATCGGTGCAGATGCTGCAGGTTTGAGATTGAAAGAAGTTGTGAAAGACTTCTTGGAAAAAGAAAACTTCCACGTTGTGGATGTTACAGCTGAAGGTCAAGATTTTGTTGATGTGACTCTTGCTGTTGCTGCAGAAGTAAACAAAGAAGAACAAAACCTTGGTATCGTGATTGATGCTTATGGTGCTGGTCCATTTATGGTTGCAACAAAAATCAAAGGAATGGTTGCTGCAGAAGTATCTGACGAACGTTCAGCTTATATGACTCGTGGTCACAACAACTCACGTATGATCACTATGGGTGCACAACTTGTTGGTGATGAATTGGCTAAAAATATTGCTAAAGGTTTTGTTAACGGTAAATACGACGGTGGACGTCACCAAATTCGTGTTGATATGTTGAACAAAATGTGCTAATTAGATTACAGTAAGAAAGGTAAGATAAAAATGAGAATTGCAATTGGATGTGACCACATCGTAACAGATGAAAAAATGGCGGTTTCAGAATTTTTGAAATCAAAAGGATATGAAGTCATTGACTTTGGTACTTATGACCACACACGTACTCACTACCCAATCTTTGGTAAAAAAGTTGGTGAAGCTGTTACAAGCGGTCAAGCCGATCTTGGGGTATGTATCTGTGGTACTGGTGTTGGTATCAACAACGCTGTAAACAAAGTCCCAGGAGTTCGTTCTGCCTTGGTTCGTGATATGACAACAGCTCTTTACGCAAAAGAACAATTGAACGCCAACGTTATTGGTTTTGGTGGTAAAATCATTGGTGAATTGCTCATGTGTGATATCATTGAAGCTTTCATCAATGCTGAATACAAACCATCAGAAGAAAACAAAAAATTGATTGCGAAAATTGAGCACGTTGAAACTCACAATGCTCATCAAGCAGATGCAAACTTCTTTACAGAATTCCTTGAAAAATGGGATCGCGGTGAATACCACGACTAAGAGGTGACGCATGATTTTAACAGTCACAATGAATCCATCCATTGATATTTCTTATCCTTTGGATGAATTGAAAATTGACACTGTCAACCGTGTGGTGGACGTGACCAAGACAGCTGGTGGTAAAGGTCTCAATGTTACACGAGTTCTTTCAGAATTTGGTGATTCTGTTGCTGCTACTGGTTTGGTCGGTGGTAAACTTGGTGAGTTTTTAGTAGAGCATATCGATGATAAAGTAACGAAATGTTTCTTCTCCATTCAAGGAGAGACTCGTAACTGTATCGCTATTCTACACGGAGACAATCAAACAGAAATCCTTGAAAAAGGTCCCGAAGTTCTTGAACAAGAAGGGCAAGATTTCTTGGTTCATTTCGAGCATCTCCTTGACACTGTGGAAGTAGTTGCTATCTCTGGTAGTCTGCCAGCCGGGCTTCCAGTTGATTACTATGCGAGCTTAGTAGAACTTGCTAATCAAGCTGGTAAACCTGTAGTTTTGGACTGCTCAGGTGCAGCTCTTCAGGCTGTTCTTGAATCATCACATAAACCAACAGTCATCAAACCAAATAATGAGGAATTGTCTCAGCTTCTTGGGAAAGAAGTTTCTGAGGATTTGGATGAATTAAAAGAAGTTCTTCAAGAGCCTTTATTTGCAGGGATTGAGTGGATAATTGTTTCACTTGGTGCAAATGGTGCTTTTGCAAAACATGGGGACACTTTCTATAAAGTAGATATTCCAAGAATTCAGGTAGTGAACCCTGTCGGATCTGGAGATTCTACTGTGGCAGGTATTTCATCAGGACTTCTTCATAAGGAATCTGATCAAGAACTCCTCATCAAGGCCAATGTCCTTGGTATGCTCAATGCTCAAGAAAAGATGACAGGTCATGTCAATATGGCTAACTATCAAGCTCTATATGATCAATTAATAGTAAAAGAGGTATAAAATGGCTTTAACAGAAAATAAACGCGCTTGCTTGAAAAAACTCTCAGATGAAAACGGCATTATCTCAGCTCTTGCCTTTGACCAACGTGGCGCTTTGAAACGTCTCATGGCTCAATACCAAACAGAGGAACCAACTGTGGCTCAAATGGAAGAACTCAAAGTCTTGGTAGCAGATGAATTGACAAAATACGCATCCTCTATGCTTCTAGACCCAGAGTATGGACTTCCAGCTACAAAAGCGCTTGATCCAAATGCTGGTCTTCTCCTTGCTTATGAGAAAACAGGTTATGACACAACTAGCACTAAACGCTTGCCTGACTGTTTGGATGTTTGGTCTGCCAAACGTATCAAAGAACAAGGTGCAGACGCTGTCAAATTCTTGCTTTACTATGACGTAGATAGCTCTGACGAACTCAACCAACAAAAACAAGCCTACATCGAACGCATCGGTTCTGAGTGTGTGGCAGAGGACATTCCATTCTTCCTTGAAATCTTGGCTTATGATGAAAAAATCGCTGACGCAGGTTCTGCAGAATACGCAAAAGTGAAGCCACACAAGGTTATCGGTGCTATGAAGGTCTTCTCAGACCCACGCTTTAACATTGATGTTTTGAAAGTGGAAGTTCCAGTCAATGTGAAATACGTTGAAGGCTTTGGTGATGGAGAAGTCGTTCATACACGCGAAGAAGCAGCAGCCTTCTTCAAAGCTCAAGACGAAGCAACAAATCTTCCATACATCTACTTGAGTGCGGGTGTATCAGCTAAACTCTTCCAAGAAACCCTTGTCTTTGCCCACGAATCAGGCGCAAACTTCAACGGTGTTCTTTGTGGACGTGCAACATGGGCTGGATCAGTTGAAGCTTACATTAAAGATGGTGAAGCAGCAGCTCGCGAATGGCTTCGTACAACTGGATTTGAGAACATTGATGAACTCAACAAAGTTCTCCAAACCACAGCGACTTCATGGACTGAACGTGTATAAGTTTTCCCCCTAATCTTAGGAACATTGATCTAAATAAAAATTTTAAAAAAAGTTGAATGTAAAGGTTTACAAAAAAACTTACTTGTGCTATACTTAAATCACAAGTTAATACAAGGTGAGTGTTACTAAGTAATATTAGGCATGATCACAGGTGAATTAGAAATCAAAGGATTTTCTAGTTCATTTGTGGTCATTTTTTGTACTCATATACCTTTAAGATATAAAAGGAGGTTGACATGTATCGAATTCTAAACCCAATGAATCACAATGTCTCGCTTGTCAGAAATGACAAAGGAGAAGAGGTGATTGTGATTGGTAAGGGGATTGCATTTGGGAAAAAGAAGGGGGACTTGATTGCTGAAGATCAAGTTGAGAAAATCTTTCGGATGAAGACCGAAGAGTCAAGAGAAAACTTTATGGCTCTCCTCAAAGATGTTCCGCTTGATTTTATCACAGTGACTTATGAAATCATTGATAAGCTATCAAAGAAATATCATTATCCGATTCAAGAGTATCTCTACGTAACCTTGACAGATCATATTTACTGCTCTTACCAAGCTCTAGCACAAGGAAGGTACAAGGATAGTAATCTGCCAGATATTTCCACTAAGTATCCTGTCGCTTTTCAAATCGCAAAGGAAGCCTTTGAAATCTATCGTCAGAAGTTGACAGATCATTTCCCTGAGGATGAAATTATTCGGATTGCTTATCATTTCATCAATGCCGAAGGTGAAAATGAAGTGGAACTTGTGGAGTCGATTGATAAGAGGAAAGAAATCCTCAGGAATGTTGAAGAAGTGCTAAAGGGTTATGCAATTCAACGAACCAAAGAGAATAATCATTTCTATGATCGTTTTATGATTCATTTGAATTATTTCTTGGATTATTTAGACAGATCTAGAGATGATAACCAATCACTTCTGGATATGGAAGATCATATTAAACAATCCTATCCAAAAGCGTTCGAGATTGGTTCCAAGATCTATGATGTGATTACGCAACATACGGGTCTTGATTTGTATAAAAGTGAACGAGTTTATCTAGTTCTACATATCCAACGTTTATTGTCATAAAAATTTAATTAAAAATACATAAGGAGAATTCTATCATGAATAGAGAAGAAGTAACATTGTTAGGTTTTGAAATCGTAGCCTATGCTGGCGATGCTCGTTCGAAACTATTGGAAGCCTTGAAGGCTGCTGAAGCTGGTGATTTTGCAAAAGCGGATACCTTAGTAGAGGAAGCTGGTGGTTGCATCGCTGAGGCACACCACGCGCAAACAAGTCTATTGACTAAGGAGGCAGCTGGTGAAGATTTGGCTTATAGTGTGACCATGATGCACGGCCAAGACCACTTGATGACAACTATCTTGCTCAAAGATTTGATGCACCATTTAATCGAACTCTACAAGAGAGGAGTTAAGTAATGAACAAACTAATTTCCTTTATCGAGAAAGGGAAACCTTTCTTTGAGAAACTATCTCGTAATATCTATCTTCGTGCTATTCGTGATGGTTTCATTGCTGGTATGCCCGTTATTCTCTTCTCAAGTATCTTTATCTTGATTGCTTTTGTACCAAACTCATGGGGCTTTAAATGGTCTGATGATGTTGTTAATCTCCTCATGAAACCTTATAGCTATTCAATGGGGATTCTAGCTCTCTTGGTAGCTGGCACAACAGCTAAGTCATTGACCGACTCAGTAAACCGTAGCATGGAAAAAACCAATCAAATCAACTATATGTCAACATTGTTGGCAGCGATTGTTGGTTTGTTGATGTTGGCAGCTGATCCGATTGAAGGTGGCTTTGCGACAGGTTTCCTTGGGACAAAAGGTTTGCTTTCAGCCTTCCTTACTGCCTTTGTTACTGTAGCAATCTATAAGGTTTGTGTTAAGAACAACGTCACTATTCGTATGCCTGACGAAGTTCCACCAAATATCTCACAAGTCTTTAAAGATGTGATTCCATTCACTCTATCAGTGGTTTCTCTTTATGCTCTTGATTTACTAGCTCGTCATTTTGTTGGTGCAAGTGTAGCTGAATCAATCGGTAAATTCTTTGCACCATTATTCTCTGCAGCTGATGGTTATCTAGGTATTACGATTATCTTTGGTGCCTTTGCCTTCTTCTGGTTTGTTGGTATCCATGGTCCATCTATCGTTGAACCAGCAATCGCAGCTATTACCTATGCAAATGCCGAAGTCAACTTGAACCTTCTCCAACAAGGTATGCACGCTGACAAGATCCTTACTTCTGGTACACAAATGTTTATCGTTACCATGGGTGGTACTGGTGCGACACTGGTTGTTCCATTCATGTTCATGTGGTTGACCAAATCGAAACGAAATCGTGCAATCGGACGTGCGTCAGTAGTTCCAACCTTCTTTGGTGTAAATGAACCAATCTTGTTTGGTGCACCACTTGTCTTGAACCCAATCTTCTTTATTCCATTCATCTTTGCGCCAATCGCAAATGTCTGGATCTTTAAATTCTTCATTGAAACGCTTGGCATGAACTCATTTACAGCCAACCTTCCTTGGACAACACCAGGTCCGCTCGGTATTGTTCTCGGTACAAACTTCCAATTCTTGTCATTTGTACTTGCTGCTTTGTTAATTCTTGTTGATGTAGCCATCTACTATCCATTCCTCAAGGTTTATGATGAACAAATCCTTGAAGAAGAACGTTCTGGTAAAGCCAATGATGAATTGAAAGAAAAAGTAGCAGCAAACTTCAATACTGCCAAAGCAGATGCTATTCTTGAAAAAGCTGGTGTAGAAACAGCGCAAAACACAATCACAGAAGAAACAAATGTTCTCGTTCTCTGTGCAGGCGGAGGTACAAGTGGCCTCCTTGCAAATGCTCTAAACAAAGCAGCTGCGGAGTACAAGGTTCCTGTTAAAGCAGCAGCTGGTGGCTATGGAGCTCACCGTGAAATGTTGCCTGAGTTTGATCTGGTTATCCTTGCTCCTCAAGTTGCTTCAAACTTTGAAGACATGAAGGCCGAAACCGACAAACTTGGTATCAAACTTGCCAAGACAGAAGGTGGCCAATACATTAAACTGACTCGTGACGGAAAAGGCGCTCTTGCCTTTGTTCAAGCGCAGTTCGAAGAATAAAATGTAAATAGCGAAGAAGTGAGATGGAAGAACTCCTCCCAACTATACACCCATCTCATTTCTATTTCTTGAAAGGTGAATCAAATGACAAAAACACTTCCAAAAGACTTTATTTTCGGTGGCGCAACAGCTGCCTATCAAGCAGAAGGTGCTACACATACTGATGGTAAAGGACCAGTTGCCTGGGACAAATACCTCAAAGATAACTACTGGTATACTGCTGAACCAGCCAGTGATTTCTACCACAAATACCCAGTTGACCTCAAACTAGCAGAAGAGTATGGTGTCAATGGTATCCGTATTTCAATCGCTTGGTCACGTATCTTTCCAACTGGTTACGGGAAAGTCAATGCCAAGGGAGTTGAGTTCTATCATAATCTATTTGCAGAGTGCCACAAACGGCATGTTGAGCCCTTTGTAACTCTTCATCACTTTGATACGCCAGAAGCTCTACATTCAAATGGAGACTTCTTAAACCGTGAAAACATTGAACACTTTGTAGACTACGCGGCTTTCTGTTTTGAAGAATTCCCAGAAGTAAACTATTGGACAACCTTTAATGAAATTGGGCCGATAGGAGATGGTCAGTATTTGGTTGGGAAATTCCCTCCAGGTATTCAGTACGACCTTGCCAAAGTTTTCCAATCGCACCACAATATGATGGTTTCACATGCGCGTGCAGTCAAGCTATATAAAGATAAAGGCTATAAAGGGGAAATTGGTGTGGTTCACGCCCTGCCTACTAAATATCCTCTAGATCCTGAAAATCAAGCAGATGTTCGTGCAGCCGAGTTAGAAGATATTATCCATAACAAGTTTATCCTAGACGCTACTTATCTAGGACGATATTCCGAAGAAACCATGGAAGGCGTCAACCATATTTTATCCGTCAATGGTGGAAGCTTAGATCTGCGTGAAGAAGACTTCGATGCATTAGAAGCTGCAAAAGACTTGAACGACTTCCTTGGAATTAACTACTACATGAGTGATTGGATGCAAGCCTTTGATGGAGAAACGGAAATCATCCACAATGGAAAAGGTGAAAAAGGAAGTTCTAAATATCAGATTAAGGGAGTTGGACGGCGAGTGGCGCCTGACTATGTCCCACGTACGGACTGGGACTGGATTATCTATCCTCAAGGTTTGTATGATCAAATCATGCGCGTGAAGAAAGATTACCCAAATTACAAAAAAATCTACATCACAGAGAATGGTCTCGGATACAAAGATGAGTTTGTGGATGGGACAGTCTACGATGATGGGCGGATTGATTATGTTAAGAAACATATGGAAGTGATTTCAGATGCAATCTCTGATGGAGCCAATGTCAAAGGCTACTTTATCTGGTCGCTGATGGATGTCTTTTCTTGGTCAAATGGCTATGAAAAGCGTTATGGCCTCTTCTATGTTGATTTTGAAACCCAGGAGCGTTATCCAAAGAAATCAGCTCACTGGTACAAGAAACTAGCTGAGACACAACTTATTGAATAAAATTCAACAAAAATTCCCCGCCAAAAGGCAGGGGAATTTTTATGGTTTTGATAAAAGAATGGTTGTTTGTTTTGACAGGTCTTCAAATGTCTCCTGACTCAGTTTGGAATCTGAAACGATGGTATCAATCTCTGAGATATTGTAGAACGTGTAAAAATCAAACTTATTAAACTTGCTGTGGTCTGCCAGTAAGTATTTTTTATTGGCATTGTTCAAGGCGATTCGTTGTACCTCGCCCTCTTCTTCACTGAAAGTAGCAATTGCCTTATCCTTAATACCATTACAGCTTACAAAAGCTTTAGAAAACTGAAGATTGGTCAAATCCTGTAAAGTAAGTGTCCCTACAAATGCACCAGTGATAGAGCGATAATTTCCGCCAATCAAGATCAAATCTGTTAGTTTTCGTTCGTTTAGGATGAGAAAAACTGGAAGACTGTTTGTTACAACACGAATATTATCAATTGGGAGCTCACGAGCAAAACATTCTAAGGTTGTTCCTGGCCCGATAAAAATAGTTTCACCTTCGTCAATCAAATGGCCGGCAAAACGGCTAATTTCTTGTTTTTCAGCAATTTGCAAGCCTTGTTTTTCAACATTTGAGCGTTCGTTGTTTAAGAGAGAACCTGTACGAAGTTTTTCAGCGCCACCGTGCACACGAACCAGCAAATCCTTATCTGCCAATTCTTGTAAGTAGCGACGAGCTGTCATATCTGACACATCAAGACTCTCCATAATCTCTTTTACAGTAATAGTGCCTTTTGTGTTTACTGCTTCTAGAATACTATCTAGTTTTTCTTGCTTTAGCATCCTTATCACCTCGATTTCTACTATTATTATCTTACCATAAAACGCTCAATCAATCAAATATAAAAAAACAAAATAAAACAAAAACAAAAATATCATGGTTGTTTTAAACAAACCATGATATTTTGAATGATTAGCCAAATTAGTCTAAACCGTAGTTGTAATCCTCGTCTTGCATGGCTTCAACTTCACCAAGGAGGTAACCATTTCCGACTTGAGAGAAGAAGTCGTGGTTAGAAGTTCCTGTTGAAATACCGTTCATAACGATAGGATTGACATCATCTGCTGAATCTGGGAAGAGTGGATCTTGTCCTAGGTTCATAAGGGCCTTATTGGCATTGTAACGAAGGAAGGTTTTAACTTCCTCAGTCCAACCAACACCGTCATAGAGGCTTTCTGTATAGCCCTCTTCGTTCTCGTAGAGAGTGTAGAGCAGGTCGTACATCCATTCTTTGAGCTTTTCTTGCTCTTCTTCAGGCAATTCGTTGAAACCAAGTTGGAATTTGTAACCAATATAAGTTCCGTGAACAGACTCATCACGAATGATCAGTTTGATGATTTCCGCAACGTTGGCCAGTTTGTTGTTACCGAGATAGTAGAGCGGTGTAAAGAAACCAGAGTAGAAGAGGAAGGTTTCAAGGAAAACGCTGGCAACTTTCTTTTCAAGTGGGCTACCATTGAGATAGATTTCATTGATAATTTCCGCTTTTCTTTGTAGATAGGGGTTAGTGTTGGTCCACTCAAAGATTTCTTCGATTTCGGCCTTGGTATTCAAGGTCGAAAAGATAGAAGAATAGGATTTTGCGTGGACAGATTCCATAAACTGGATGTTGTTGAAAACAGCTTCCTCATGTGGTGTACGGATGTCTGCGCGAAGTGCTTGAACCCCTGTTTCAGATTGCATGGTATCCAAAAGGGTCAAACCACCAAAGACTTTTCCAACCAAGTCTTTTTCTTTGTTTGATAGTTTTCTCCAGTCGTCTAGGTCATTTGACAAGGGGATACGCGTATCGAGCCAGAATTGCTCCGTCAGCTTTTCCCAAGTTGATTTGTCGATGACATCTTCGATGGCATTCCAGTTAATGGCTTTGTAGTAAGTTTCCATTTGAAATCTCTTTCTGTGTTTAATATTGCGAGCTCACAATTATTTCTATTTTATCATAATTCTAGAGGAGTATCGCACAAAAAGTCGGAAGCCCGACTTTTTGTTATTTCATAGTATAGATGCTTATTCCAGTCTAACACGGTGATTGAATCACTAATCTGAGAAAATGTAGTTTCCTCAAGCAAAAATTAAATCACACAACTTTCACATTGATTTGCGCCGACTTCTCCACCGTCGTCGGTAAAGGTACGGACGTAGTAGATAGACTTGATACCCTTGTTAAAGGCATAGTTACGAAGGATTGACAAGTCACGTGTCGTTTGTTTGTTTTCTTTCTTCCATTCGTAAAGACCTTTTGGAATGTCGCTACGCATAAAGAGGGTGAGTGAAAGTCCTTGATCCACGTGTTCAGTTGCAGCAGCGTAAACATCAATCACTTTACGCATATCCATGTCATAAGCAGAAGTGTAGTAAGGAATGGTATCTGTAGACAAGCCTGCAGCAGGATAGTAGATCTTACCGATTTTCTTTTCTTGACGTTCTTCGATACGTTGCGTAATCGGGTGGATAGAAGCAGAAACGTCGTTGATGTAACTGATAGAACCATTTGGCGCTACAGCAAGGCGGTTTTGGTGATAAAGTCCATCTGCTTGAACCTTTTCGCGAAGTTCAGCCCAGTCAGCAGCACTCGGGATAAAAACGTCTTTGAAGAGCTCTTTGACACGGTCTGATTTTGGAACAAATTCGCCTGTCACATACTTGTCGAAGTAGCTTCCGTTAGCATAGTCTGATTTTTCAAAGTTGTGGAAGGTGATACCACGTTCACGGGCGATATTATTTGATTCCACCAAGGTCCAGTAGTTCATAAGCATAAAGTAGATACTTGTAAATTCAATTGACTCAGGAGATCCGTATTCGATGAGTTGTTGGGCAAGGTAGCTATGAAGCCCCATGGCACCAAGACCAAAGGTGTGAGCCAAACTGTTTCCGTGGTCGATAGTAGGAACAGCTACGATGTGCGAACTATCCGTAACGAAAGTCAACGCACGAACCATAGCACGGATAGAACGACCAAAGTCAGGTGAGGTCATCATGTTGACCACGTTGGTTGAACCAAGGTTACATGAGACATCTGTTCCCATTTGAAGGAATTCTTGAGCATCGTTGATCAAGCTTGGTTCTTGAACTTGAAGGATCTCAGAACACAAGTTGCTCATGATAATCTTTCCATCAACAGGATTCGCACGGTTAGCCGTATCAATATTGACTACATATGGATAGCCAGACTCTTGTTGCAATTTTGAGATTTCTGTTTCCAAATCACGCGCCTTGATTTTTGTCTTGCGGATATTTGGATTTGCGACTAATTCATCGTATTTTTCAGTGATGTCGATGTAGTTGAATGGCACACCGTATTCAAGCTCTACAGAGTATGGGCTGAAGAGGTACATTTCTTCATTTTTACGAGCCAATTCGTAGAATTTATCTGGCACAACAACACCAAGTGAGAGGGTCTTTACACGAACTTTTTCATCAGCATTTTCTTTCTTAGTGGAAAGGAAGGCGATGATATCTGGGTGAAAGACGTTGAGGTAGACAACCCCAGCACCTTGACGCTGACCCAATTGGTTAGAGTAAGAGAAACTGTCTTCGAAGAGTTTCATAACTGGTACGACACCAGAAGCTGCTCCTTCATAACCTTTGATAGGTGCGCCAGCTTCACGAAGGTTGCTTAGAGTAATACCTACACCACCACCGATACGTGAAAGTTGAAGAGCTGAGTTGATAGAACGTCCGATAG
>CAUSPE010000021.1:0-32962 GCA_963533485.1 uncultured Streptococcus sp. | reverse complement strand
TACCTGAGAAATCTCCAGTCGTCGTTTTTGGTGGTCAGGAATATGAGATGTTGGCTACCTTTGTTGCGCTGACTAAGTCGGGACATGCCTATATTCCAATTGATAGCCATTCGGCCTTGGAACGAGTTTCTGCTATCGTAGAAGTTGCAGAGCCAAGTTTGATTATTGCCATCTCGGATTTTCCATTAGAGCAAACTAGCACACCAATGCTGAATTTAGAGCAAGTCCATGAAGCTTTTGCTCAAGCTTCTAGCTACGAGATGACCCATCCAGTCAAGGGGGATGACAACTACTACATCATCTTTACTTCTGGTACGACTGGTAAGCCTAAGGGAGTGCAGATCTCCCATGATAATCTCCTCAGCTTTACCAACTGGATGATTACAGATAAGGAATTTGCGACGCCAAATCGTCCACAAATGCTGGCTCAGCCACCTTATTCTTTTGACCTATCTGTCATGTACTGGGCGCCAACCTTGGCACTGGGTGGCACGCTTTTCGCTCTTCCTTCGGCCATTACTCAGGATTTCAAAAAACTCTTTGCAACTATCTTTTCACTTCCAATCGCTATCTGGACCTCAACGCCTTCCTTTGCAGATATGGCCATGTTGTCAGAAGACTTTAATAGTGAGAAAATGCCAGGAATCACGCATTTCTACTTTGATGGAGAAGAATTGACGGTCAAAACAGCTCAAAAACTGCGCGAGCGATTCCCAGATGCTCGTATTATCAATGCCTACGGTCCAACAGAAGCGACAGTAGCCTTGTCAGCAGTTGCCGTGACAGACGAGATGTTGAAGACTCTCAAACGCCTGCCAATCGGCTATACTAAGGCCGATTCTCCGACCTTTATCATTGATGAGGAAGGTAAGAAAGTTCCAAATGGTGAACAGGGAGAAATCATCGTTTCAGGGCCAGCTGTTTCAAAAGGCTATATGAATAATCCTGAAAAAACGGCAGAAGCTTTCTTTGAGTTCGAAGGTCTTCCAGCCTACCACACAGGGGATGTAGGAACCATGACAGATGAGGGCTTGCTTCTCTATGGTGGACGCATGGATTTCCAGATTAAGTTTAATGGTTATCGCATTGAGCTGGAAGATGTCTCTCAAAACCTCAACAAGTCTCGCTTTATCGAGTCGGCTGTTGCTGTCCCACGTTATAACAAGGACCACAAGGTACAAAATCTACTGGCCTATGTCATCCTAAAGGACGGTGTCCGTCAGCAGTTTGAGCGTGATATCGATATTACCAAGGCTATCAAGGAAGACCTAGCAGATATCATGATGTCCTATATGATGCCGTCTAAGTTTCTTTATCGAGATAGTTTACCACTAACGCCTAATGGTAAAATTGACATCAAGGGCTTGATCAATGAGGTAAACAGCCAATGATGGAGCTTTATAAACAGCTACCTCATTTGGAACCTTATGGTGATCTTCAGTACTTTTTATACGTAATTGCTGCGACTTTACCTATCTTTATTGGTCTTTTTTTCAAGAAACGTTTTGCCTTGTACGAGGTGTTTGTTAGTCTCTTCTTTATCCTCACCATGTTGGTCGGTGGAAAGACGAATCAAATAAGCGCTTTGATCCTTTATGTTATCTGGCAAGTACTTCTTGTATCTTTCTACAAAAGGTACAGGAAACAACGGGATAGTAAATGGATATTTTACCTGGTTAGCTTTCTATCCCTATTGCCAATCGTCTTTGTGAAAGTATCTCCTGCTATTCATGGACCTCAATCTTTGTTTGGCTTTTTAGGGATTTCTTACTTAACCTTTCGTGCAGTAGGGGTCATCGTTGAGTTGAGAGACGGTGTCATCAAGGATTTAACGATCTGGCAATTCTTACGTTTTCTTCTCTTTATGCCGACTTTCTCAAGTGGTCCCATTGATCGTTTTAAACGCTTCAATGAAAATTATGCGACCATTCCTGAGAGGGGTGAGCTGATGGATATGCTAGAAGAGGCTGTCAAGTATATCATGCTTGGCTTCCTCTACAAGTTTATCTTGGCTCACATTTTAGGAGAGACATTATTGCCTCCGCTGAAAAATTTGGCCTTGCAGACAGGTGGTTTCTTTAACCTCTACGCTTTAGCGGTCATGTACACCTTTGGTCTGGAGCTCTTTTTTGACTTTGCGGGCTACTCTATGTTTGCCTTAGCCATTTCAAACTTGATGGGTATTCATAGTCCTATCAACTTTAACAAGCCCTTTTTGTCAAGGGATTTAAAAGAGTTTTGGAATCGCTGGCACATGAGTCTGTCTTTCTGGTTCCGTGACTTTGTCTTTATGCGGATGGTCATGGTGTTGACCAGAAAGAAGGTCTTTAAAAATCGCAATGTCACTTCAAGTGTAGCCTATATTCTCAATATGCTGATTATGGGATTTTGGCATGGTGTGACCTGGTACTACATCGCCTATGGACTTTTTCATGGGATTGGGCTGGTCATCAATGATGCTTGGGTTCGTAAGAAAAAAGCGCTCAATAAAGAACGGAAAAAAGCTGGAAAGGGTTCCTTACCTGAGAATCGCTGGATTCAGTTGCTTGGCATGGTTGTCACCTTCCATGTCGTGATGGTTTCATTCTTAATCTTTTCTGGATTTTTGAATGATTTATGGTTTAAAAAATAAAAGGATATAAAAAATGGATATCAAATCAGAAGTTATTGAAATTATTGATGAGTTGTTTATGGAAGATGTTTCTGACATGATGGATGAAGATCTTTTTGATGCCGGTGTCTTGGATAGCATGGGAACGGTTGAATTGATTGTGGAGATTGAAAACCGTTTTGACATTCGTGTTCCAGTGACGGAGTTCGGTCGTGATGACTGGAATACGGCTAATAAAATCGTAGAAGGTATTACGGAGTTGAAGAATGCTTAAACGCTTGTGGCTGATCTTCGGGCCTATCTTCATTGCTGGATTTTTGGTTCTTCTACTCATCTTTTTTTATCCAGGTACAACAAGCCATAATCTGACGGAGGAGAAATACTCGGCGGCTTCTGTTAGTGCAGAGAGTTTTAAAGAGAGAAGCCAAAAAGTAAGGGCTCTTACGGATCCAAATATGCGTTTTATTCCTTTTCTAGGGTCCAGTGAATGGATTCGATTTGATAGTGTCCATCCAGCTGTTTTAGCAGAAAAATACCATCGTCCCTATCGTCCTTACTTTCTAGGTCAAGCAGGAGCAGCCTCTCTCAATCAATATTTTGGTCTACAGCAAATTTTGCCAGAAATAGAGAATAAGCAGGCTGTATTTGTGATTTCGCCTCAGTGGTTTACGGAGACAGATTATGAACCCGCAGCGTTTCAGAGATTTTTTAACAGTGACCAATTAACAGCTTTTTTGGGAAATCAATCTGGTGACATTGCTGCAAAGCATGCGGCTATTCGATTGTTAAAGCAGAATCCTAATGTTGCATTGAAAGGCATTGTTCAAAAACTGTCAAAGGGTGAAGAATTATCAGATGTTGATCAGGTTGCTATTGATATTTTTGCGCGATTCAACGAAAAACAATCCGCTCTCTTTGGACAATTCTCCATTCGAGGACAACTCAAGTACAAGGAACACGTGGAGAACTATTTAAAAGATCTTCCGGATCAATTTTCTTATGATGAGTTAGAAAAAATTGTTCGTAAGGACGCAGAAGCAAATACGACCAATAACGATATGGGGATGGAAAATCATTTCTATACGAGAGAGATTCAAAAGGATTTAAAAAAATGGGAAGGGTATCAAAAAAATTACAACTTCCTCAAGTCCTCTGAATACAATGATTTGCAGCTGGTCCTCAATCAATTTGCTAAGTCGAATGTCAATGTGCTCTTTGTCATTCAGCCGGTTAACAAGAAGTGGATGGAGTACACAGGGCTCAGTGAAGAGATGTACCAGCATGCAGTGGAGAAAATTCGTTACCAATTAGAAAGTCAGGGTTTTACCAATATTGCTGATTTTTCAAAAAATGGAGGGGACCCTTATTTTGTTAAGGATACCATTCATCTAGGATGGTTAGGTTGGCTAGCTTTTGATAAGGTTGTCAATCCTTTCTTGACGGATCCGAAACCAGCTCCAGACTACAAGATGAATGACCGCTTCTTTAGCAAGGACTGGGCGACCTATGATGGGAACATCAAAGATTTCAAATAGAATGGTCTAAAAGTTTGGGAATTAAACCCAAGCTTTTTTGTTTAAATGGCGAATATTTAAGATGAAAATAGGTCAAAAGTTTCAAAATTTTTAGAAATAGCGTATAATATAAAAGAGAAAAAGAAAAGAAAGGGATTTTAAAATGAACAAACGTTCTTTGTTACCTGTCTTATCGACAGCCCTGTTAGCTCCAGCCTTCTTAGCTGGACAAGTCTATGCTGAAGAAGCAACAACTCCTGCAGAAAGTTCAGCTGTTGTAGCGACTCCAGCTACGTCAGCGACTCCAGCTCCTGTTGAGAGCCCTGCGGTACCGGAAACTTCGGCAACTTCAGAAGCGGTTGTACCTACAGAAGCTCCGTCAGCTCCTGCTGAATCTACTAAAAGCGAAGAGAAGGACACTGTTATCTTACACACCAATGATGTCCATGGTCGTATTGTAGAGGAAAAGGGAGTAATTGGAGATGCCAAGTTAGCGACTGTCATTGAACAGGAGCGTGCGAAATCAAATCAAAATACTCTAGTAGTTGATGCGGGAGACGCTTTTCAAGGTTTACCGATTTCCAACTCTACTAAGGGTGAAGCGCGTGCTGAAATTCTCAATCAGATGCAGTATGATGCAATGGCAGTAGGAAACCATGAGTTTGACTTTGGTTTGGACGAAGCTAAGAAATACAAGGAAATCTTGAAATTCCCATTACTTAGCTCAAATACCTATGTCAATGGAGCTCGTCTCTTTGAAGCTTCCACAATCGTTGATAAAGATAAGACTGTGGAAGGTGATGAATTTGTTGTAATCGGTGTGACAACACCTGAAACTGCTACAAAAACCCACCCTAAAAATGTCAAAGGGGTAACTTTTACAGATCCAATCTCTGAAGTCAATAAGGTCATCGAAGAAGTTCAAGCCAAGGCTCGTGCAGAAGGTAAGGACTACAAACACTATGTTGTGCTGGCTCACTTGGGTGTGGATACCACAACTCCAGTTGAGTGGCGTGGTTCAACCTTGGCAGAGGCCTTGTCTAAAAATCCTCGTTTGAAAGGGAAACGTGTGACAGTTATTGATGGGCATTCTCATACAGTAGAATCAACGACTTATGGCGACAATGTTACCTATAACCAAACAGGAAGCTACCTTCATAATGTTGGGAAGGTTATCTACAAATCACGTCAGCTTTTGGGCAATCCAACTCAGATTCCGGCTGCTGATGCTAAAAAATTACCAGCCAATCCAACAGTTGAAAAACTAGTCAAAGACATTAAACAAAAATACGATGCTGAAAATGCTGTTGAAGTCGTTTCAAACAGCCCTGTAGAACTAAACGGTGATCGTGAAAATGTTCGGGTTCGTGAAACCAACCTCGGAAACGTCGTAGCGGACTCCCTCTATCAGTATGGTCAAACAGGATTTAGCCATCCGACTGATATCGCTGTGACAAATGGTGGTGGCTTGCGTGAAACCATTGCAAAAGGCAAACCGATTACGAAAGGAAATGTCATTGCCGTTCTTCCATTTGGAAATACCATCTCACAAATCCAAGTGACTGGGCAACAAGTATTGGATATGTTTGAAAAATCACTCGGATCTATCTTGCAGGTCGATAAGGATGGCAAGAAGGTCTTGGATGAGAACGGACAACCATTGCTAGAACCAAGTGGTGGCTTCTTGCAAGTTTCAGGTGTGAAGGTTTACTATGATACTAATCTACCATCAGGAAAACGTGTCTTGGCCATCCAGGTCAAAAACCGTGCGACTGGTCGTTATGATCTTCTGGACCTCGCAAAAACTTACTACCTTGCAACTAATGATTTCTTAGCTGCAGGTGGTGATGGCTACACGATGTTAGGTGGTGCGCGAGAAGAAGGTCCTTCTATGGATGCAGCCTTTGAAGAGTATCTTAAAACCGCTGATTTGACTCAGTATGAAAAGATCAATCCGAACTCACGGACGATTTCTGTGGATTCTAAAAACTTTAGTCTGCCAGTAGAAACGCCTCAAACGAATGCAGCTGCTAACGATGCGACTACAAATGTGCCATTGACTTATGAGGTGGCGGGGCAATTTAGCAAGAAGGCAGTTGTCTCAGAAAAAGCTCTTCCAAATACAGGAAGTGAACAGTCCATCTTCTTGCTCTTGATGGGAATGGTAGCTGGTTTGGCAGGTATCTTATCGAGTCGAAAACCAAAGCAAAAATAGGTTAAATTTTACATCTAGAAGAGTCTAGGGAAACGTTTTTACGCCTTTTTCCCTTGACTCTTTTTTGGTTTATGATATAATTAACCAGTAAAGAATCGGTGGCTATCTCTATTTTTTACGAAAAAGATAGCTTGGGAAGGAGTAACACATGAGACAGCTTGCACAGGAAATCGATAACTTTTTAAACGAGGTGATCTTGAGATCTGAGAACCAGCATGAAATTCTAATCGGGCATTGCACAAGTGACGTTGCCTTGACCAATACTCAGGAACACATCCTCATGCTCTTGTCAGAAGAATCCCTAACCAACTCGGAGTTGGCCCGTCGTCTTAACGTCAGTCAGGCGGCAGTGAC
The DNA here is from genome assembly GCA_963533485.1 of uncultured Streptococcus sp. GTDB lineage: Bacteria > Bacillota > Bacilli > Lactobacillales > Streptococcaceae > Streptococcus. The sequence continues at coordinate 26,268 of CAUSPE010000021.1, read as the reverse complement.
CAAGGCTATCAAGTCTTTGGTCAAAGAGGGCATGTTAGAGACATCCAGAGATCCAAAGGATGCGCGTGTGATCTTTTATCAACTGACAGAGCTAGCTCGACCGGTGGCAGAGGAACACCACCATCATCATGAACACACGCTCTTAGCCTATGAACAAGTGGCAAGTCAGTTTACTCCAAATGAACAAGAAGTGATCCAGCGGTTTTTAACTGCTTTAGTAGGAGAAATCAAATAATGCGGTATATTACAGTAGAGGACTTGTCTTTCTATTATGACAAGGAACCTGTCCTCGAGCATATCAACTACAGTGTTGATAGTGGGGAGTTTGTCACCCTGACTGGTGAAAATGGGGCTGCCAAGACGACGCTGATCAAGGCTAGTCTAGGCATCTTGCAGCCAAGATTTGGCAAGGTAACCATCTCAAAGACAAATACTCATGGGAAAAAGCTTAGGATAGCCTATCTTCCCCAGCAGATTGCCAGTTTTAATGCTGGCTTTCCAAGTACAGTTTATGAATTTGTAAAGTCGGGTCGTTATCCGCGAAAGGGCTGGTTCCGCCGCTTGAACGCCCATGATGAGGAGCATATCAAGGCTAGTCTAGACTCAGTTGGTATGTGGGAACACCGTGACAAACGAATTGGCTCCCTTTCGGGAGGGCAAAAGCAACGAGCAGTGATTGCTCGGATGTTTGCTTCTGACCCAGATATCTTTGTCTTGGATGAGCCGACAACAGGGATGGATGCAGGAAGTAAAAATGAATTTTACGAACTCATGCACCATAGTGCCCACCATCATGGCAAGGCCGTTTTGATGATTACCCATGATCCTGAGGAGGTCAAGGACTATGCGGATCGCAATATTCATCTAGTCCGTAACCAAGACTCACCATGGCGTTGTTTTAACGTTCACGAAAGCGACCAGGAGGTGGAACATGCTTAGTTTGTTATCCTATGACTTTATGCAGCGTGCCTTCTTGGCGGTCATTGCCATGAGTCTCTTTTCTCCAGTTCTTGGGACCTTCCTTATCTTACGTCGTCAGAGTCTCATGAGCGATACCCTCAGTCACGTTTCTCTATCAGGGGTAGCCTTTGGTCTGGTTTTGGGAATTTCTCCAACTATTTCAACCATTGCTATTGTCTTGATCGCAGCGGTCTTTCTAGAGTATCTCCGGACAGTCTATAAGAACTTTATGGAAATCGGGACTGCCATCCTCATGTCGACAGGGCTTGCAGTCTCTCTTATCGTGATGAGTAAGGGGAAAAGTTCGAGTTCCATGAGTTTGGACCAATATCTCTTTGGTTCGATTGTGACCATTAGCCAGGAGCAGGTGATTTTCCTCTTTGCCATTGCGGCGGTCGTTTTGCTCTTGACTTTCTTGTTCTTGCGACCAATGTATATCCTGACTTTTGATGAGGACACGGCCTTTGTGGATGGCTTGCCAGTTCGTACCATGTCCATCCTCTTTAACATGGTGACAGGGGTGGCCATTGCCCTTATGATTCCAGCAGCAGGAGCTCTTTTGGTATCGACCATTATGGTCTTGCCAGCTAGTATTGCCCTTCGTCTGGGGAAAAACTTCAAATCCGTTATGTTACTAGCCAGCGCTATTGGCCTTTTGGGAATGGTGGCAGGACTTTATATTTCCTACTATGCGGAAACACCTGCCAGCGCTAGTATCACCATTATCTTTGTAGCTGTCTTTTTGTTAGTCAGTCTACTGAAACGTTTTATCAAATAGGAGAATGAAATGAAAAAACTGAGCTTACTACTGGCTAGTCTATGTGCCCTGTTTTTAGTGGCTTGTTCCAATCAAAAACAGGCAGATGGGAAATTAAATATCGTGACAACCTTTTACCCTGTCTACGAATTTACCAAGCAAGTCGCAGGAGATACTGCTAATGTAGAACTTCTAATCGGTGCTGGTACAGAACCTCACGAATACGAACCGTCTGCCAAGGCAGTTGCCAAAATCCAAGACGCAGATACCTTTGTCTATGAAAATGAAAATATGGAAACTTGGGTTCCAAAATTGCTAGAATCCTTGGATAAGAAAAAAGTGAAAACCATCAAGGCGACAGGCGATATGCTCCTCTTGCCAGGTGGTGAGGAAGAAGAGGAAGGGCATGATCATGGCGGTGAGGGTCACCATCACGACTACGATCCCCATGTTTGGCTTTCACCAGTTCGGGCCATTAAACTAGTAGAACATATCCGTGACAGCTTGTCAGCAGATTATCCTGATAAAAAAGAGACTTTTGAGAAGAATGCGGCTGCCTATATTGAAAAATTGCAAACCTTGGACAAGGCCTACACAGATGGCTTGTCTCAAGCTAAACAAAAGAGCTTTGTGACCCAGCACGCTGCCTTTAACTACCTTGCCTTGGACTATGGTCTCAAGCAAGTATCCATCTCAGGTCTCTCACCAGATGCAGAACCATCAGCAGCACGTTTGGCAGAATTGACCGAGTATATTAAGAAAAACAAGATTTCTTATATCTACTTTGAAGAAAATGCCTCACAAGCCCTAGCTAATACACTTTCAAAAGAAACAGGTGTCAAACTAGACGTGCTCAATCCGCTAGAAAGTCTAACAGAAGAAGCAACCAAGGCTGGTGAGGACTATATCTCCGTGATGGAGAAAAACCTCAAGGCTTTGAAACAGACAACGGACCAAGAAGGACCGGAAATCGAGCCAGAGAAGGAAGAAAATACCAAGACAGTTCACAATGGTTACTTTGAGGATGCAGATGTCAAAGACCGTACCTTGAGTGACTATGTTGGTAACTGGCAGTCGGTCTATCCTTTCCTTGAAGATGGAACCTTTGATCAAGTCTTTGACTACAAGGCTAAGTTGACTGGTAAGATGACCAAGGATGAGTATAAGGCTTACTATAGAAAAGGCTATCAGACAGATGTGACCAAAATCAACATCACGGACAACACTATGGAATTTGTTCAAGGTGGTCAAAGCAAGAAATTCACCTATAAGTATGTCGGCAAGAAAATCTTGACTTATAAGAAAGGCAATCGTGGCGTGCGCTTCCTCTTTGAAGCGACAGATGCGGACGCTGGACAGTTCAAGTACGTTCAGTTTAGTGACCACAACATCGCCCCAGTTAAAGCAGAACATTTCCATATCTTCTTTGGAGGTACTAGCCAAGAAGCCCTCTTTGAAGAGATGGATAACTGGCCAACCTACTACCCAGATAACCTATCTGGCCAAGAAATCGCCCAAGAAATGTTGGCGCATTGATGCAAGAGAAAATCCCGCAAATCTGCGGGATTTTTTGCTAGAAACGATTATCTGAGTAGGTTGTGGGCGCTATAGTACTACAGCTGTGCTGTTCACAATGTGATAAAGAGGTCATTTTCTACTGGCTGATTCTCACTAGCTGGCGAATGCAAAAGCTACGATTGTACAAATTATAGAATCTTTTCAGGGGATTTAGGAAGGCATCTTAGTCATATTGACGCTGCTATCGCTTTTTGTTATAGTCAAGGAGAGAGCAGTCTGGAACACTAGTTTATTCACAGTCTGTGGATAAGTCTAGGGGGAAATGACATACAACTAAGGGTGTTGAAGTATCCTGATAATAGTTTCGTATATTAGTGACTTTCTGGAAAGATAGTAGAAATCCTAGTACAGAGCCATTTGACAAAGGTGTGTTTAGCGTGAAGGCTTCCAAGTCTAAGAGCTGGATTTTGGAGAAACTAGTTTTTAGGCATGTTTTCTTATCCACAAGTTGTGGATAACTTTGTGAACAAGAGAAAGAGATGTGAGATGATGACGAAAATAAAACCGCATGGACCATTACCAAGCCAGGCCCAGCTGGATTATTTAGAGGATGAACTAGCTGCCTTTATCCATTTTGGTCCCAATACCTTTTATGACCAGGAATGGGGAAGTGGGCAAGAGGATCCTATGCGTTTTAACCCGACCAAGTTGGATGCGCGTGAATGGGTTCGGGTACTCAAAGAAACGGGTTTTAAAAAACTGATTTTAGTGGTGAAGCACCACGATGGTTTTGTCCTCTACCCGACAGCTCATACAGATTATTCGGTCAAGGCTAGCCCTTGGAGGGATGGAAAGGGGAACTTGCTCCTTGAGGTTTCCAAAGCTGCGACTGAGTTTGATATGGATATGGGAGTGTATTTGTCTCCTTGGGATGCTCACAGTCCCCTCTATCACGTGGACCGAGAAGCGGATTACAATGCCTACTATCTGGCTCAATTGAAGGAAATTTTATCAAATCCTGCCTATGGGAATGTCGGTAAGTTCACTGAGGTGTGGATGGATGGTGCTCGAGGCGAAGGGGCCCAGAAGGTCAACTATGAGTTTGAGACTTGGTTTGAAACCATTCGTGACTTGCAGGGCGATTGTTTGATTTTCTCAACTGAAGGGACCAGTATTCGCTGGATTGGAAATGAACGAGGCTATGCAGGGGATCCCTTGTGGCAAAAAGTCAAGCAAGACCAGTTGGGGACAGAGGCGGAATTAGATTATCTACAGCACGGAGACCCCTCAGGAACGCTGTTTTCAATCGGTGAGGCAGATGTTTCTCTTCGGCCAGGCTGGTTTTACCATGAGGATCAGGATCCCAAATCTCTCGAGGAGTTGGTCGAAATCTACTTTCACTCGGTAGGGCGGGGAACTCCACTCTTACTCAATATTCCGCCAAACCAAGATGGACTCTTTGACGAAAAGGATATCCGGCGACTGTATGAATTTGCTGCCTACCGTGATGAGCTCTATAGGGAAGATTTAGCTCTGGGAGCCAAGGTATCTGGCCCTGCTCTATCACCAGACTTTGCTTGTCATCATCTGACAGATGGACTGGAGGCTAGTTCTTGGGCAAGTGATGCAGAGTTGCCAGTCCAATTAGAGCTCGATTTAGGGGCTCCTAAAGCTTTTGATGTGATTGAGTTAAGAGAAGATTTGAAGTTGGGGCAACGCATCGCTGCTTTCCATGTTCAGGTAGAGCTGGATGGTGCCTGGCAGGAGTTTGGCTCTGGTTATACTGTTGGCTACAAACGTCTCTTACGAGGATCAGTCGTTGAGACGCAGAAGATACGTGTGACTATTACAGAGACACAGGCTTTGCCTTTGTTGGCCAAGATTTCACTCTATAAAACACCTACCTTGTCGAGAAAAGAAGCTATTCAGCAATTAGAGTTTTCAGAAAAAAGTCTCGCTGTGACCAAGGGAGAAAATGTCCACTTTACAGTGAAGCGCATAGAATCTAGCAGTCCTTTAGAAGCTAAGATTTCGATTCAACCAGGGACGGGTGTGCATGGTGTTGTTTATCGGGACGAGATTCAAGTCCTTGCGTTTCAAGTTGGCGAGACTGAAAAAAAGTTAACGCTACCAACCTTGTATTTTGCAGGAGATAAAAGCTTAGATTTTTATCTGAATCTGACGGTAGATGGGCAGCTGGTTGACCAGCTTCAGGTCCAAGTTTCATAAAAGAAGAACCTTTGCGCGATGCAAAGGTTCTTTTGGTTATGAGTGATTTGGCAACCAGCTAAGTGTAAAGGTTAGTTGCTCAGCTTTCAAGAGGTCTTGGTGTTGGATGCTAGATACTATGGTCTGGTCCAATCGGCATTCTTTGACAAAGTTGAAATGGCTGTGGTTTTGCTCGGCATGGATATCCAGCCATTTATTTTCCTTAGCCAGGTAGATACGGAGATGGTCAAAGAGGGGGACTCCGAGATCATAGCTGGGTTTGCCTGGACAGGTCGGGTAGAATCCAAGAGCTGACCAGATATACCAAGCAGAGAGACTGCCATTATCCTCATCGCCAGGATAGGCTTGCCAGCTTGGGTGAAAGGCTTTCTGACGCAAGGTTTTGATGAGAAGGGCAGTGTAGGCGGGGTAGTTGCTGTAGCGGAAGAGATATGGAATGTGGAAGCTAGGCTGGTTAGAGATGGCGAGTTGTCCAAAGGGAGCTGTTGCCATCTCGCTCATTTCATGAATCTCGTAACCATAGCCGGTGGTTTCAAAGAGAGGAGCGTCCTGACAGGCTTTCAAAAGATAATTGCTGAAGGCTTCTTTTCCGCCCATAAGTTGGATTAAGCCTGGGATGTCGTGGAGGACGCCTAAAGTCGCTTGAACGGCAGAGCATTCGGCGTAGTCGCGTCCCCAACTATAAGGAGAGAAGTCAGGGCGGAAGTTGCCTTGGCTATCTCGCGCTCGCATGTAACCTGTCTCAGCGTCAAATAGATGGCGGTAATTTTGTGACGAAGTTCTATAAGTTTCCGCGATGTCATTCTGACCAAGCTTTTCGGCACAGTTGGCGATACAAAAATCGCTATAGGCGTAGTCAAGGGTGTGACTGACACTTTCGTGGTGGTCGGTAGAAAGATAACCTAATTCTTGGTATTGGGCTAGTCCGTGACGACCATTGATGCCGAGAGGGTCGGATTTAGTGGCTGTCTCCAGCATGGCTTGGAGGAGTTCTTTTTCTAGGTCGGGAGCCATATCCTTGCAGGCGCTATCTGCGATAATGCCGTCCAATAGAGTACCAGGCATCATACCATGTTCATCTGGAGCCAGCCATTTTGGCAGGAATCCAGTATCGCGGTAGCTATTGAGGAAACCTTCTAGAAAGCGGTGATAGTGTTCCGGTATGACAAGCGCAAAGAGGGGAAAGGTGGTGCGGAAGGTATCCCAGAAGCCATTATTGCTAAAGAGGACACCAGGCTTGATAGTACCAGTAGCCAGATCCATATGGATGGCTTGCCCTGACTCGTTCACTTCATAAAATGTCTGTGGGAAGAGGAAGAGTCTGTAGAGGCAGTGGTCAAAGAAGGCTCTGTCAGCTTCTCCTGTCTCCATGATATCAAAACGATGGAGGAGATTTTCCCAGTCCGCTTTCGCATTTACTTTACAGCTATCAAAGTCCTTTTGAGGTAGATTAAGCAGAGCTTGAGAAGGCGATATGAAAGAAGTTGCTAGCTGGATTTCAGCATGACTATCTGTCAGGTCAATTCGCCAGTCTCCACTTTCTTGGCTGACAGTAAGAATATCCGTATTCATTTGCAGGACTGTGAACAGTATCAGCGGATTTTTGGTAGTCTCAGTTTTGCCTTCTTGTCTGAGGGCTAGAGTCCGCTTATCTACCTGCTCAATTGTTAAATCATCTGCAGCGTGAAGGTAGAGGGAGAGGGATTTGCCTTGCTTTTGCTTGAAACGAATAGAAGCGCCATAGCATGTCGGTGTGAGCTGGGTTTCAATCTGATAGCGTAGAGAAAAGAGTTTCAAATAGTGAGGCTGGAAGCAAGCTTTATCTATATCATAAGAAGACTGGCGGTGAAAGAGACTGTTTCCCCCAGACTGACCTGTGACAGGTGTCAGGAGGAGCCATGAGTAGTCCCCAATCCAAGGGCTGGGCTGGTGGGTTAAGCGAATCCCCTGAAAGATGGGCAGATGCGGATCGAAGAACCAAGCTCCCTCCTGGTCACTGGTCTGGGGCACAAAATAATTCATCCCAAAAGGCACGCCTGTGTATGGTAGAGTATTTCCCCGAGAGAAGGCATGCTTGCTAGCAGTACCAAAGCGGGTATCGATGGTTTCAAGTAGTGGTTTCATAGTCTTTCCTTTAGCTGTTTTTCTACATTATATCAGAAAAATGAGACCTTTAGAGATGGGGTTCGAAAGTAAGCAATTTTGTAGAAAAATGACTATCATTTGTGTATGTATTTTCTGTCTCAAAAACTATATACTGAACATGAAACTTGTTTGAAAGAGGAAACTGCACGATGATTTATTCGAAAGAGATTGTTAGAGAGTGGTTGGATGAAATAGCAGAGCGTGCCAAGGACCATCCGGAGTGGGTAGATGTCTTTGAGCGTTGCTACACAGACACCTTGGACAATACGGTCGAGATTCTAGAAGATGGCTCAACCTTTGTATTGACTGGGGATATTCCTGCCATGTGGCTTCGGGATTCAACAGCCCAACTACGACCATATCTTCATGTGGCTAAAAGAGATCCACTTCTTCGTCAGACCATTGCTGGTTTAGTTAAACGTCAGATGACCTTGGTGCTCAAAGATCCTTATGCCAACTCCTTTAACATTGAGGAGAACTGGAAGGGCCACCATGAGACCGACCATACAGACCTTAATGGCTGGATTTGGGAACGCAAGTACGAGGTGGATTCGCTTTGCTATCCTTTGCAGTTGGCTTATCTCCTGTGGAGAGAGACTGGCGAGACCAGTCAGTTTGATGAGACTTTTGTCGCAGCGACCAAGGAAATTCTTCATCTGTGGACGGTGGAACAAGACCACAACAACTCTCCTTATCGTTTTGTTCGTGATACGGACCGTAAGGAAGACACTCTGGTAAATGATGGCTTTGGACCTGACTTTGCCGTGACAGGAATGACCTGGTCAGCTTTTCGTCCGAGTGATGATTGTTGTCAGTATAGCTATTTGATTCCGTCCAATATGTTTGCCGTAGTCGTCTTGGGGTATGTGCAAGAAATCTTTGCAGAACTAGATCTAGCTGATAGCCAAAACATCATCGCAGACGCTAAGCGTCTCCAGTCTGAAATACAAGAAGGTATCGAAAACTATGCCTATACCACCAATAGCAAGGGTGAAAAGATTTACGCTTTTGAAGTGGATGGTCTAGGAAATGCTAGCATCATGGATGATCCAAATGTACCAAGTCTACTGGCTGCTCCCTATCTTGGTTACTGCGATGTTAATGACGAAGTTTATCAAGCAACTCGTCGGACCATTCTGAGCCCTGAAAATCCATACTTCTACCAAGGAGAATACGCTAGTGGTCTCGGAAGTTCTCATACCTTCTATCGCTATATCTGGCCAATCGCCCTTTCTATCCAAGGCTTGACAACAAGAGATAAGGCGGAGAAGAAATTCTTACTCGATCAGCTCGTTGCCTGCGATGGTGGAACAGGTGTTATGCATGAAAGCTTCCACGTGGATGACCCAACTCTCTACTCTCGTGAATGGTTTTCTTGGGCTAACATGATGTTCTGTGAGTTAGTCTTGGATTACTTGGATATTCGCTAGTCAGTTCTTTAATTAGATAGAAATAAAAATTTAAGTTAGAATGAGGTTATACTTCATGGAAAATGTTGTTGTACATATTATCTCACATAGTCACTGGGACCGTGAGTGGTACCTACCTTTTGAAAGCCACCGGATGCAGTTGGTGGAATTATTTGACAATCTTTTTGATCTCTTTGAAAATGACCCTGAGTTCAAGAGTTTCCACTTGGATGGACAAACCATTGTCCTTGATGACTACTTGGAAATTCGCCCTGAAAATCGCGACAAAGTCCAACGTTACATTGACCAAGGCAAACTCAAAATTGGCCCCTTCTACATCTTGCAGGATGACTACTTGATCTCAAGTGAAGCCAACGTTCGCAATACCTTGATTGGTCAAGCAGAATGTGCAAAATGGGGCAAATCAACCCAGATTGGTTACTTCCCAGATACCTTTGGAAATATGGGACAAGCTCCCCAAATCCTTCAAAAATCAGGCATTCACGTGGCAGCCTTTGGTCGTGGTGTGAAGCCGATTGGATTTGACAACCAAGTTCTCGAAGATGAGCAGTTCACATCCCAGTTTTCAGAAATGTACTGGCAGGGTGCAGACGGAAGTCGTGTCCTCGGTATCCTCTTTGCCAACTGGTATAGTAATGGGAATGAAATCCCAGTTGATAAGGATGAGGCCCTGGCCTTCTGGAAACAAAAATTGTCAGACGTACGTGACTATGCTTCGACCAACCAATGGTTGATGATGAACGGATGTGACCACCAGCCTGTACAGCGAAATCTGAGTGAAGCCATTCGTGTGGCAAATGAACTCTTCCCAGATGTGACCTTTGTGCATAGTTCCTTTGATGACTATGTCCATGCAGTAGAAAGTGCTCTACCAGAGCAGTTATCAACGGTTACAGGTGAGTTGACAAGTCAGGAAACAGATGGCTGGTACACACTTGCCAACACTTCTTCATCACGGATTTACCTCAAACAAGCCTTCCAAGAAAATAGCAACTTGCTAGAACAAGTAGTGGAGCCATTGACTGTCATCACTGGTGGGCACAACCATAAGGACCAGTTGACCTATGCTTGGAAAGTCCTTCTACAAAATGCGCCACATGATAGCATCTGTGGCTGTAGTGTGGACGAAGTTCACCGTGAGATGGAAACGCGTTTTGCCAAGGTCAACCAAGTTGGAAACTTTGTTAAGACCAATCTTCTCAACGAGTGGAAGGGCAAAATTGCAACTCACGAAGCGCAAAGCGACCATCTCTTTACTGTCATTAACACAGGTTTGCATGACAAGGTTGATACGGTCAGCACCGTGATTGATGTGGCGACTTGTGATTTCAAAGAATTGCACCCAACAGAAGGCTATAAGAAAATGGCAGCCTTGACCTTGCCAAGCTACCGTGTCGAAGACTTGGAAGGACATGCTGTAGAAGCGAAAATCGAAGATCTGGGAGCTAATTTTGAGTATGATTTGCCAAAAGACAAGTTCCGTCAGGCTCGTATCGCTCGTCAAGTGCGCGTGACAGTACCTGTTCATCTGGCACCACTTTCTTGGACAACCTTCCAATTGCTCGAAGGAAAACAAGAACACCGTGATGGTATTTACCAAAATGGAGTAATTGATATGCCATTTGTAACGGTCAGTGTGGATGAAAACATCACGGTCTACGACAAGACAACTCATGAAGCGTATGAAGATATTATTCGCTTTGAAGACCGTGGTGACATCGGAAATGAGTACATCTATTTCCAACCAAAAGGAACAGAGCCTATCTACGCAGAACTCAAAGGCTATGAAGTCCTGGAAAATACAGCTCGTTTTGCCAAGATCTTGCTCAAGCATGAATTGACAATTCCAGTAAGTGCAGACGAAAAACTGGATGCGGAACAAAGAGGCATCATCGAGTTTATGACGCGTGAAGCAGGGCGCTCAGAAGAATTGACAACCCTTCCTCTGGAAACAGAGATGACCGTCTTTGTTGACAATCCACAAATCCGCTTCAAGACTCGCTTTACCAATACTGCCAAGGACCACCGTATCCGTCTCTTGGTTAAGACTCATAACACGCGTCCAAGCAATGACTCTGAAAGCATCTATGAGGTGGTGACACGACCAAACAAACCAGCTGCTTCTTGGGAAAATCCTGAAAATCCACAACACCAGCAAGCCTTCGTCAGCCTTTATGACGATGAAAAAGGGGTGACAGTGGCTAATAAAGGACTGCACGAGTATGAAATCCTTGGAGACGATACCATTGCTGTGACCATTCTTCGTGCCTCAGGTGAGTTAGGTGACTGGGGTTACTTCCCGACACCAGAGGCTCAGTGCTTGCGTGAGTTTGAAGTCGAGTTTGCTCTCGAATGCCACCAAGCAGGGGAACGCTTCTCAGCCTTCCGTCGTGCTAAAGCCTTCCAAACACCATTCACTAGTCTTCAAGTTGCTAAACAAGAAGGAAGTGTTGCTGCGACTGGTAGCCTCTTGAGTCATGCGGCACTCAGCTTACCACAAGTTTGCCCAACAGCCTTTAAAGTGGCGGAAAATGAAGAAGGATATGTCCTCCGTTACTACAATATGAGTCAAGAAAATGTGCGCATTTCAGAACACCAACAAACCATTCTTGACTTACTTGAGCGACCATATCCAGTTCATTCAGGACTATTGGCTCCACAAGAAATTCGTACAGAATTGATTAAAAAAGAAGAAATTTAACAGTTTTAAAGTGTTCTATAACTAATACTATGAGATAGAAAGGAGGGGCGAAAGAGTAAGGATTAACTACTGATTCGTCCCTTTTTTGGTGAAAATATGACGATTGCAACCATTGATATCGGAGGGACTGGGATTAAGTTTGCCAGTCTGACTCCTGATGGAAAAATACTAGATAAGACAAGTACTCCGACACCAGAAAACTTGGAGGATTTACTGATTTGGCTAGACCAACGCTTGGCAGAACAAGATTATAAGGGTATTGCTATGAGTGTTCCAGGCGCGGTCAATCAAGAAACAGGTGTGATTGAGGGAATTAGTGCCGTACCTTATATTCACGGTTTTTCTTGGTATGAGGCCCTTGCTCATCATCAGCTGCCTGTCCATCTAGAAAATGATGCCAACTGTGTTGGACTTAGTGAACTGCTGGCTCACCCAGAGATTGAAAATGCAGCCTGTGTCGTGATTGGGACAGGAATTGGCGGAGCTATGATTATCAATGGAAAACTTCACCGTGGTCGCCACGGCTTGGGAGGAGAGTTTGGCTACATGACAACTATTGCACCAGCTGAAAAACTCAACAACTGGTCGCAACTAGCGTCAACTGGAAATATGGTGCGATACGTGATTGAAAAATCTGGTCAGACTGACTGGGACGGACGCAAGATTTACCAAGAAGCTGCAACAGGAAATGCCCTTTGCCAAGAAGCTATTGAGCGCATGAACCGCAATTTGGCGCAAGGCTTGCTCAATATCCAGTATCTCATCGACCCAGATGTCATTAGCCTGGGTGGGTCTATCAGCCAAAATCCAGACTTTATCCAAGGTGTTAAAAAAGCTGTTGATGCATTTGTCGAAACCTACGAAGAATATACGGTCGCACCAGTTATCCAGGCCTGCACCTATCACGCAGATGCCAATCTCTACGGTGCCCTTGTCAACTGGTTGCAGGAGGAAAACCAATGGTAAGATTTACAGGACTTAGTCCCAAACAAACTCAGGCAATCGACTTGCTGACAAAACATATCTCTTTACCAGATGTGGAAGTGGCATTCACTCCGTCTGACCAAGCCTCTATCTCTATCAAGGGTGAAAGTGGACACTATCAACTAACCTATCGCAAACCTCATCAACTCTACCGCGCCTTGTCCTTATTGGCAACAGCTCTAGTAGAAGGTAATAAGGTAGAGATTGAAGAACAAGCTGCTTACGAAGATTTGGCCTACATGGCGGACTGTTCTCGCAATGCCGTGATCAATGTCGCATCTGCCAAGCAGATGATTGAGGTCTTGGCTCTCATGGGCTACTCGACATTTGAGCTTTACATGGAAGATACTTATCAGATTGAGGGACAACCTTACTTTGGTTATTTCCGTGGTGCCTACTCGGCTGAGGAGTTGCAGGAAATCGAAGCCTATGCCCAGCAGTTTGACATGACCTTTGTGCCTTGTATCCAGACATTGGCTCACTTGTCGGCCTTCGTCAAATGGGGCGTTAAGGAAGTGCAGGAGCTCCGTGATGTAGAGGACATTCTTCTTATCGGCGAAGAAAAGGTTTATGATTTGATTGATGGCATGTTTGCCACTCTATCTAAACTGCAGACACGCAAGGTCAATATCGGGATGGACGAAGCCCATTTGGTTGGTTTGGGGCGCTACCTCATTTTGAACGGTGTTGTGGACCGTAGTCTCCTCATGTGCCAACACTTGGAGCGCGTGCTGGATATTGCAGACAAGTATGGTTTCCACTGCCAGATGTGGAGTGATATGTTCTTCAAACTCATGTCAGCGGATGGCCAGTACGACCGTGATGTGGAAATTCCAGAAGAAACTCGTGTCTACCTAGACCGTCTCAAAGACCGTGTAACCTTGGTTTACTGGGACTATTATCAGGATAGCGAGGAAAAATACAACCGCAATTTCCGCAACCATCACAAGATTAGCCAAGATATTGCCTTTGCAGGTGGTGCTTGGAAGTGGATCGGTTTCACACCCAACAACCATTTCAGCCGTCTTATTGCTCTTGAAGCCAACAAAGCCTGTCGTGCTAACGACATCAAAGAAGTCATTGTAACGGGTTGGGGGGACAATGGTGGGGAAACTGCCCAGTTTTCTATTCTACCAAGTCTGCAAATCTGGGCAGAACTCAGCTACCGCAATGACCTAGACCGTTTGTCTGCTCACTTCAAGACCAATACAGGTCTGTCAGTTGAGGACTTTATGCAGATTGACCTTGCCAATCTCTTGCCAGACTTGCCAGGCAATCTCAGTGGTATCAATCCCAACCGCTATGTCTTTTATCAGGATGTTCTCTGTCCGATTCTTGACAGACACATGACACCTGAACAGGACAAACCGCACTTCGCTCAGGCCGCTGAAACGCTTGCTGTTATCAAAGAAAAAGCTGGGAACTATGCCTACCTATTTGAAACTCAGGCCCAGTTGAACCAGATTTTAAGTAGCAAAGTGGATGTGGGACGACGCATCCGTGAAGCTTATAAATCCGGTGACAAAGTCAGCTTACAGCAAATCGCCATGCAAGAATTACCAAAACTTAGAAGCGAGATTGAAAACTTCCATGCCCTCTTTAGCCACCAATGGTTGAAAGAAAATAAGGTCTTTGGTTTGGATACGGTTGATATCCGTATGGGCGGACTCTTGCAACGCATCAAGCGAGCAGAAAGCCGCATCGAGGCTTATCTGGCAGGTCAGATTGTCCGCATCGAAGAATTAGAAGTCGTGATCCTACCATTTACTGACTTCTACGCAGACAAGGACTTCGCAGCAACTACAGCCAACCAGTGGCACACTATTGCGACCGCATCGACGATTTATACGACTTAGGCATTTTTTCCGAGTCAGAGTGTTTCTCGTGAAACCTATTTCTTATAAAAAACTTCTCCACAAAAAATAATTTGTGGAGTTTTTTCTATAATTAGTAGTTTAACCTAGCCTTCAAATAGGAGTATACTAATAATGTAATCGTTATCAAACCTAAAAATTCGATGAAATCAGTTTTTAGGAATAAAAAGGGAGGAAATTATGAAAAAGTTTTCAAAGACCTTGAGAGATAACTGGATCTTTCTCTTGATGGTTTTACCAGGGGCACTCTGGTTGATTCTATTCTTTTACATTCCAGTATTTGGGAATGTGGTCGCCTTTAAAGACTACCATATGACCAGTAATGGTTTCATAGATAGTATTGTGAATAGTAAATGGGTCGGGTTAGATAATTTCAGATTCTTGTTTAGTTCAAAAGATGCCTTTATCATCACTCGAAATACCGTTCTCTACAATCTTGGCTTTATCTTTATCGGTTTGATTGTATCAGTAGGGATTGCCATCATCCTCAGCGAGCTTCGCTCTAAGAGAATGGTTAAGATTTTCCAAACGTCTATGTTGTTCCCTTACTTCCTGTCATGGGTTATCATTAGTTTCTTTACAGATGCCTTCCTAAACATTGACAAAGGGGTCTTCAACCATTTCCTAACATCCATTGGCATGAAGGAAGTCAACTTCTACGCTGACTTAGGCATTTGGCCATACCTTCTCCTTTTCCTAGGTATTTGGAAAGGCTTTGGATATAGCAGTGTCATGTACTATGCGACAATCATGGGAATTGATCCAACCTACTACGAAGCAGCAACAGTGGACGGGGCTAGCAAGTGGCAACGCATTCGCAACGTAACCATTCCTCAGTTGACTCCGCTTGTAACAGTCTTGACCATCCTTGCAGTCGGAAATATCTTCCGTGCAGACTTCGGTCTCTTCTATCAAATCCCACACAATGCTGGTCAGCTCTACAATGTAACCAACGTTTTGGACGTGTATGTCTTTAATGGTTTGACTCAGACAGCAGATATCGGTATGGCTTCAGCAGCCGGTCTTTACCAATCCGTAGTCGGTTTGATTCTGGTTATCCTATCAAACTTACTTGCAAGACGAGTTGATCCAAACTCAGCCTTGTTCTAGAAAGGAGGAGAATATGGCAGAAAAGAAAATTAAAAAAGAAAAAATCGATAATGTCGGCATTCACTCCTTCAGTAAGAAAGCAGATATCTTCTTTAGTATCATCTCTGGTTTGATCGCTCTTTCTTGTATCTTGCCCTTTATCTTCGTTATCATCATTTCGGTGACAGATGAAAAGAGCATCCTCCAGTATGGATATAGCTTTTTCCCTTCGAAATTTGGTGTAGATGGATTCCAGTTCCTAGCTCAGTTTAAAGATAAGATCCTCCAAGCGCTCTTTATCTCAGTTTTTGTAACTGTAGTCGGAACAGTGACCAACGTCTTCATCACAACCACTTATGCCTACGCCATCTCACGTACAACCTTTAAGTACCGCAGATTCTTTACAATCTTCGCTCTTCTTAGTATGTTGTTCAATGCTGGTTTGGTACCAGGCTATATCGTGGTTACTCGCCTGCTTCAACTGGGTGATACCGTTTGGGCCTTGATTGTTCCAATGCTCCTCTCACCATTCAACATCATCTTGATGCGTTCCTTCTTCAAGAAGACCATTCCAGAAGCCATTCTCGAATCTGCTCGTATCGATGGTGCCAGTGAAGCTCGGATCTTCTTCCAGATTTGTTTGCCATTATCACTTCCAGGTATCGCAACCATCACGCTTTTGACAGCTCTTGGTTTCTGGAACGACTGGTTCAACGCCCTTCTTTACATCAAGAGTGACAACTTGTATCCATTGCAATATTTGCTCATGCAAATCCAGCAAAATATGGACTACATCGCAAAAGCAGTCGGCCTATCTGGCCAACTGGGAGTCGCTCTACCGAAAGAAACAGGTCGTATGGCCATGGTTGTTGTTGCAACCCTTCCAATCGCGATTCTGTATCCATTCTTCCAACGCTACTTTGTTAAAGGGTTGACGATCGGTGGTGTGAAAGAATAGCACTTGTTGAGAAACACCGTTTCTCCCTTCCCAACTTCATCTTAGTGACTGAAGTTACAAATCATTAAATCGTTTATAAGTTTAAAAATAAAAAAAGGAGTTTTTATCATGAAAAACTGGAAAAAATATGCTTTTGCATCTGCTAGCGTAGTCGCTTTGGCTGCTGGCCTTGCTGCTTGTGGAAACCTTACAGGTAACAACAAAAAAGCTGCAGATACTACTTCAGGTGAAAAACCTGTAATCAAAATGTACCAAATCGGTGACAAACCAGACAACTTGGATGAATTGCTAGAAAATGCAAACAAAATCATCGAAGAAAAAGTCGGTGCTAAATTGGATATCCAATACCTTGGATGGGGTGACTATGATAAGAAAATGTCTGTTATCACATCATCTGGTGAAAACTATGATATCGCATTTGCATCTAACTATGTCGTAAATGCTCAAAAAGGTGCTTATGCTGACTTAACAGAATTGTATAAAAAAGAAGGAGCAGAGCTTTACAAAGCACTTGACCCAGCTTACATCAAAGGGAACACTGTAAACGGTAAGATCTATGCAGTACCAGTTGCAGCTAACGTTGCATCATCTCAAAACTTTGCCTTCAACGGAACTCTTCTTGCTAAATACGGTATCGATATTTCAGGTGTCACTTCATACGAAACACTTGAACCAGTCTTGAAACAAATCAAAGAAAAAGCTCCAGATGTAGTACCATTTGCGGTTACGAAGAACTTTATCCCATCTGATAACTTTGACTACCCAGTACCAAACGGACTTCCATTTGTTATCGACCTTGAAGGAGACACTACTAAGATCGTAAACCGTTACGAAGTGCCTCGTTTCAAAGAACACTTGAAGACTCTTCACAAATTCTATGAAGAAGGATACATTCCAAAAGACGTAGCAACAAGCGACACTTCATTTGACCTTCAACAAGATACTTGGTTTGTTCGTGAAGAAACAGTAGGACCAGCTGACTACGGTAACAGCTTGCTTTCACGTGTTGCGAACAAAGACATCCAAATCAAACCAATCACTAACTTCATCAAGAAAAACCAAACAACACAAGTTGCTAACTTTGTTATCTCAAACAACTCTAAGAACAAAGAAAAATCAATGGAAGTGTTGAACCTCTTGAACACTAACCCAGAACTCTTGAACGGTCTTGTTTACGGTCCAGAAGGCAAGAACTGGGAAAAAATTGAAGGTAAAGAAAACCGTGTACGCGTCCTTGATGGCTACAAAGGAAATACTCACATGGGTGGATGGAACACTGGTAACAACTGGATTCTTTACATCAACGAAAACGTTACAGACCAACAAATCGAAGATTCTAAGAAACAATTGGCAGAAGCTAAAGAATCTCCAGCACTTGGATTCATCTTTAACACTGACAATGTGAAATCTGAAATCTCAGCCATTTCTAACACAATGCAACAATTCGATACAGCTATCAACACTGGTACTGTAGACCCAGATAAAGCTATTCCAGAATTGATGGAAAAATTGAAATCTGAAGGTGCCTACGAAAAAGTATTGAACGAAATGCAAAAACAATATGACGAATTCTTGAAAAACAAAAAATCATAAGATCGATTGATTTCGTGTATTCATTCCTAATTCCTAAAAATGTGATCGCTGCCTTCCCTAGTTCTCTAGGGGAGGTAGTGATTTTTAGGATGTAAACATGAAAAGAGTGGTTCTGAGGGTTTATGCGATGTGATACACATACATCTATAGGGGATTTATTATGAAAAAATATCGCCTTCTTTTCAAAATGAGTGCTGTCTTCTCTTACCTATTTTTCGTATTTGGTCTTTCTCAGCTGACGCTTATTGTCCAAAACTATTGGCAATTTTCTTCCCAGATAGGCAATTTCTTCTGGATTCAAAATATCTTGAGTTTGCTATTTATCGGAGTCATGATTTGGATTCTGGTTAAGACAGGCCATGGTTATCTCTTTCGCATTCCAAGAAAAAAATGGCTTTGGTATTCGATTTTGACAGTATTAGTGGTAGTGCTCCAGATCTCTTTTAACGTTCAGACAGCTAAACATGTTCAGTCAACTGCTGAAGGTTGGGCTGTATTGATTGGTTATAGTGGGACTAACTTTGCAGAGCTAGGTATCTATATAGCCCTGTTCTTTCTGATTCCACTGATGGAAGAGTTAATCTATAGAGGATTACTGCAACACGCCTTTTTTAAAGATTCGCGATTTGGTCTTGATTTGCTTCTTCCTTCCATTTTGTTTGCTCTTCCTCATTTTTCAAGTCTGCCTAGTCTGTTAGATATTTTCGTTTTTACAACATCTGGAATCATCTTTGCTGGTTTGACCCGCTATACCAAGAGCATCTATCCTTCCTATGCAGTGCATGTGATCAATAATATTGTAGCGACCTTGCCATTTTTGCTGACTTTTTTACATAGGGTGTTTGGGTAAAATACTGGCTGGAGAGTTAGGAATTATAGTTTTTCAATTTATAAGCGAATTTCAGGAGGAAAATGAGAATGACACCATTAAAATGGTTTGCTGGAGGAAGCGAAAGGCGTTGTGAAGCCATGACCATCATTGATCATCTATTGGAAGATATAAAGGCTGCGCCTCAACTTGCTCCCCTGAAAAATCAGTTAGTGATTTATAAAAAACGATTAAAGGACGATGGAACCTCTACTCCATTTATTCTGAGCCAAATGAACGTTGACATCTCACGTGTGTTGATTGACAATAAGCTGGATTTGTCAGAAAGTCAAGCTAAGCAAATCAAAAAATTGAGAGAATTATCTGTTATTCGGTATGGTTACTGATGAAGTGCAGGGGTAGGACTCTTTCTACAATTTCCGGTCAAATAAATTGCATTCGTTTTCCCAAGTGGGTATACTAGTATAGTTGAATGAAAAATTCTGAAAATTTAAGAATAGAAAAGAGAACAAATCTTATGGCAAAAGATATTCGTGTCTTACTTTACTACCTTTATACTCCAATTGAAAATGCAGAGCAATTTGCTGCAGACCACTTGGCTTTCTGTAAATCAATCGGCCTTAAAGGCCGTATCCTAGTCGCTGACGAGGGAATTAACGGAACAGTTTCAGGTGATTACGAAACAACTCAAAAATACATGGACTACGTTCACAGCCTCCCAGGCATGGAAGACCTCTGGTTCAAGATTGACGAAGAAAGTGAACAAGCCTTCAAGAAGATGTTTGTTCGCTACAAGAAAGAAATTGTCCACCTTGGTTTGGAAGACAACGACTTTGACAACGACATCAACCCACTTGAAACAACAGGTGCTTACTTGTCTCCAAAAGAGTTCAAAGAAGCCCTTCTTGACGAAGATACAGTTGTCCTTGACACACGTAACGATTATGAGTACGACCTAGGACACTTCCGTGGAGCTATTCGCCCAGACATCCGCAACTTCCGTGAGTTGCCACAATGGGTCCGTGACAACAAGGAAAAATTCATGGACAAGCGTGTTGTGGTTTACTGTACAGGTGGCGTTCGCTGTGAGAAATTCTCAGGCTGGATGGTTCGTGAAGGCTACAAAGATGTCGGCCAATTGCACGGAGGAATCGCAACTTACGGTAAAGACCCAGAAGTCCAAGGTGAGCTTTGGGATGGGAAAATGTACGTCTTTGACGAGCGTATTGCCGTTGATGTTAACCATGTTAACCCAACCATCGTAGGGAAAGACTGGTTTGATGGAACACCATGTGAACGCTATGTCAACTGTGGAAATCCCTTCTGTAACCGTCGTATCCTAACATCAGAAGAAAATGAAGACAAGTACCTTCGTGGATGCTCACACGAGTGTCGTGTTCACCCACGCAACCGCTATGTTTCAGAAAATGAATTGACACAAGCAGAAGTGGTGGAGCGCTTAGCTGCTATCGGTGAAAGCTTGGATCAAGTCGCTACAGTATAAAGCAAACAGCCCTTAGGGGCTGTTTTTCTATGCTTTTTATCTAAAAATCTAAAATTTGTTTCTGTATCTTTCAGGAAAATAGGTTATACTATATGTAAACGATTTCAAAGGAGGCCAGTTATGGCGAAAACATTTTTTATCCCAAATAAAGAAAGCATCCTCGGACAACAGGAGATCTTGACTGCCAAGTCTATCTTGGCCTTGGTGGAGGGCTTGGAGTCACACAGTTATGATTCAGTCTATCTCCGTCAGCCGCTTAATCGTCTCGAGTATATCGAGTGTGGGATTGTAGGTCAGTCACAATTTCTCTTCAAGGTGAACTATGCGGATAGTCGAAAAGGCTATCAAGTGGTGATTCCAGACTTCCTTACCAGAGCGGACTGGGAGATTGTAGAAGCTCTCCTCCAAGCCCTATCGAGCAAGTTGGGGCAAGTGGTAGAAGGGCTAGAAGACTTTGACTTTGAAGCTTATTTCCGACAAACAGTTCAGAATTATCTAGCTGACAAAGTGGCTCGTCTAGTATACTGCCAAGGGCTCTTGTCCCCTATCTATCTCAACAAGGAATACCTCGAGAGCTTTTTGGCTGAGGATGGATTGGCACGTTTTGAAGAGCTAGTCAAGAAGGTTCAAGGCTCTGATGCCTACCTTGCCAGTGTGAAATTTTACCCAGATGCTCAAGGCAAGGTGTACGGTATCTATCACCTAGCCCAGGGAGTCAAGACGATTTTGCCAAAGGAACCCTTTGTACCGGCGCACTATACTGAGCAGCTAGCAGGCAAGGAACTTGTTTGGGAGATTGACCTAGTGGCGATTTCTGGTGATGGTTCAAAAGCCGAAGACTACGAATCCATCGCTCGCTTGGACTATGCAAGATTCCTAGAGTCACTACCAAAAGCATTTTACCAGCAATTAGATGCCAATCAACTAGAAGTACAAGCCATTTTGGGAAAAGACTTTGAAGAATTGGCAAGCATCGAGTAGGCCTTGTTTAAAAAATAGTTAGTATAAAAAATCCCTGTCATTGGTCAATGGCAGGGATTTTGGTTAAAAGAAGGTCAGGATGCGAAGGTAGTCTACTGTCAGCGCGAGCTCTGCAATGAAGAAGGGCAAGAGAATAGCGCCATCAAGTAAGACAGCTAGCAAGAATCGATAAAATGGGTCGAGGCTACTGGTCTTACTTGGCTTGCTAATCACAAAGAGATTTCCAAGGGCAAAGATGGCCATGCTTAGAAGAGTGAGGATACCAGCAAATCGTAAGCCGCCAAAGAGTGCAAAGAAACTTGCTAGAGCCGTTAGGACAAGCGGGATAGCAAAGAGTCTGCTATACCGATCGAAGACTTCTTGGAATGTAAAGTCGCTCTCCTGATCCAGCACACGTCGGACAGTAAAGCCTCCCAAAATGATGGAAAAGTAAAATAGAGCGCTAGCGACCAAGATAGAAAGGCCAGCAAAGAGATCCAAAGGTGGGAGCTGGTTAGGAGAACTATTAGCAATAGAAATCATATAGCCATAGTAGAGGTGCTTGATATGATAGATACTAAAGAAAAGGTTAATCGAAGACAGCAAAGTGAGCAGGGCAAAGACACTGTAACGATGCTTTTGGTCCGTGGTCTTGCTGGTAGTTGGTTCTTGGATAGCATCCAGTAGCCAAGACCAAAATAGTGCGATTTCTTCTTTGAATCTGGCTGTTTTACGAGGGTCAATATCTGGGATATAGGGGCTTTCTAAAGCCTTGCTGAGGATGCTTTTTTCTTTTGTAGGGTTCTCTTGATTGCCTTTCTCTTCAGCTTTCTCTTCTCCCTCTTCCTCGGTTTGGGCTTCTTCTATCATTTCGGGAGCTTCCTCCTCATGCCTTTCCGACTCTTTAGATAAGATAGGAGTTTCTTGGCTTGCTTGTGGTTCAGTCTCCACAGTTTCCGAAGTCTCTGGTTGGTCGGGTTGGATTTCCGATTTCATCTGAGCTGATTTCTTCTCAAGATCGGCGCTTTCAAACCATTCTTGTGTCATGGTGGAACCTCCTTTTTTATGGTCGTTTTCTATCTTTAGACTAGCAGATGAAAGCGTTTTTGTCAATGATTTCTAGATGGAGAAGAGTGCTCTTCTTTAGGTAGGTAGATATCCTGGTTGGCTTTTGCAATGAGCAGGTCCTTGACATCTGCTTTGTCTGTCTTGTAGGGGTTGGTAAGTTCATTCTCTTTTTGTCCACGATGTTCTTCTTTGGGTTTATGATAGATACCACCATGCTGAGAAGAAATTTCTAGATTGATACGGTCGGTCTCTTTCTGGGAGAGAATGAGTGTTAGAGTGGAATGGGCTTCTAGCTCAACCTTGCCGTGAACCTGGATATTCTCAGCATAGATGTGTCCCCCCTCCGTCTTGACCGGGCTATCTGTCAATTCGGTATCAAAGATATTGATGATATGAGGTGTCGTTAGTGTGCTGTTCTTGATAGAGCTTTCTGTTATCTTTAAGAGATAGCCTTTTGTTTTGATTGTCGCATTTTCAAGATTGGCTTGACGAATATTGGTTTGTCCACGATTGGCTGAGACGGTGATAGCTTGCAGCTTTCTTCCTTTAGGGAGGGAGAGAATGACTTCGTCAAAACGGTGAGAATAATTGCTGGCAATACGAAGTAGGCCTTCGATTCCTGAACCTAGAAAGCGATGTTGGGAGGCTTGTTTGTCAGTGACGGTCAGCGTTTTGTCACTCATGCCAGTAGTCAGATCATGACGACCAGATACGGAAGGATGATAGGTGATGTGGATCTTGTCATCTACAGACTCTGTGATGGTTAGGCTGTGTTCCTCAAGGGTCAAATCAAGTTTTTCCACTTCGCTTCCAAAGGTCACTTCTTCGATACGATTGTCATAGACGGGGTCTTTTGACATGGCAAGCAAACTTTGAATACCATTGGACTGGGCGCCTACAATGATCATGATAAAACCAAGGATTGTAGAAACCACACCAAAGATGAGAAATCCTTTTGTCAATTTACGCATGTCTGTCACCTCTCTTTCCTTTTTTAAGAATCCATTGCACCAAGCGGACGATTAGGAGGCCAAAGAAACGAGCTACATAGGAGATACCTAGTAGAACAAGAGAAGAAGCACCGATAGAAAGCAAACCGGCCCCGAAAATCAAAATAAAGGCAGATTTGGCTTCGACCAGAACACTAAAGCTCTCTATGATAAAGAGTCCACCTAACAGGATACCCGTCACCGAAACGGTGAAAAAGGCTAGAATGACGGAGGCAGCTGCGATAAAAAGCCCGATAATGGTTAAAATAATTGCAATTCCAACAGGAATGCCGATAGGGGCTGCTAGTAAGGCCAAGAGGGCAATGTGTAGCAGTTGACGGTCATTCTTTTGAGCAGGTGCCTCATTGACCTTTTTGTCGAGGAGGTTAGAGAGGACATCATGAGCCGCTTCTTTTGGTGTTCCTAGACTAGTAATGAGTTCTTCTTCGCCCTCTGGACCTGCATCGTCAAATAGTTCCTTAAAGTAGTCCATGGCTTCGATGCGGTCAGCTTCAGGTAGTTTATGGAGATAGGTTTCTAACTGAGTCAGATAGTCAGTTCTTGTCATGGCGGATACTCCCTTCTATGATGCCGTTGACGGTTTCGGTATAGAGCGTCCACTCTTCCTTTAGAGTAACGAGCTGCTCTACGCCCCGATTGGTCAAGGAGTAGTATTTGCGCATACGCCCCTGAAACTCTCTAGAGTAGGTGGTGAGAAAGCCACTGGCTTCCAATTTTTTGAGAATGGGATAGAGCGTAGATTCTTTTATATTGGCGATGAGCTTAATGGTTTGACTAATCTCATAACCATAAGAATCCCCCTGCTCCAGTACAGCCAAGATGAGAAACTCGATCAAGGCAGAGGATGTTGGGAAGTACATGGGAAACCTCCTTTATATTATATAAAAATTTTATATATACTCTTTTCAAATATATTGTATCTCAAAATGAAAGCCCTGTCAAGAAATATGTGTAAAAATTTTACATATAAAAAATCTTCTAGCAAAAACTAGAAGATTAGAGGATTTTTGTGAGAATATTATCTGAATTTTATTGTAGATTTTTTATATTTGATATCATTATCCAATAGTTTTAGTAAAGGTGTTACATATTCAGGGTTTGGAAACTTAGGACCAAAAATGACCTCCTCAATTTGAATTGGGTTTTCCCGTTCTACATAAAGTTTACCAATTCCAGATTCTTTGTCAATTTTTATTTTATCATTACTTGGGTCTAGATTAGCATAGCGTAAGATACGAAGTTCGTTTTCATATTTGTAATCTACAGATTTAAATAAGTAACGAATTTCTTCTATACATTCAGAAATAGCATTTTTATAAAAGTCATCATTCTCATACAATCTTTCGTACAATTTTTGTTTTAAATTATTTACAGATTCATCTAATTTGTTTATTTCATCATCATCGAAGAGTTCGGATTTCTCGAGTTTAAAATCTTTACCTATATAGGCTATTCTATATAGATAATCAATGTTTCCTTTAGAAACATTGTCTTTTTTCTCAGATTTTAGTTGGGTTTCATCTCTATTGATAGAATTACTTGAATCATTATTCTCTAATTTATTCGGAGAACTTTTGAAATCACTACTTAATTCAGATATTGCAACTTCACTCTTATTTTCAGATTCTAGTAGTAGAGTTTCTTTACGCCATGACACATCATTGAAAGAAGTGAATCTTGAAAAATCATCTTCCTTAAGTACAAGACAAACACCTTGAGCGTCATCACCGTACTGGGACCACATGGCCAAGTCATCGGTCTTACTGGTAAAACTCATTAAAAACCATGAGCTAGGATCTAAAATATCTCGTTTCTCAAAGTAGGATGAAATTTTTCCTTCTTTATTAGATTTCAACACTTTTTCGATAACCAACCCTTCTTCGGGATCGTTCATATAACTAGCATTGTACAAGCGAGTTTTTCCAGAAACGGAAAAAATATGTTTCTTCTCTTCCTTCTCTTCCTTCTCTTCCTTCTTTTCATTTTCCTCTTGTTTTAATATAACTTGTAGAGTAGCCCCTTTAGTGTAATGACCAAATTGAAGCTTCTTATTATCTTCTTTCAAACCAAGTTTAAATTTGATTTCTTGAACGATCCTATAGATATCTATTAGTTGATTGAGTTTATCTTTATCTTCAACATCTTTATAGTATTCAATCCAATCATTTAAAATATCGTATTTGGTATTTACAACTAGTCTACGGCCTGAAGTAAGTTTAAGGTTTAAAGCACGAATTAGTAAGTCTCTGTCCGTGTTAATATTAGAATTTAAACACAGCTTATCTAAAATTTTTGTGAGACTAGTAGTTGGAATCTTATCTGTATCTAATTTTATATCAGAACTGTTTTGTAGTATTTTCACTAGAATATCAAGAATTTCAACGTTAGAGAAATTTTTTAGGATATCTAATATTTCAATAACTCTCAGATTCGTTTGATTGAGATCATTTTGTAGATTAGATAGATTGTACAAAACCTTAACATACCGTAAGGCAATACTTTCCGAGTGCTTGAAGCTATCAAAAATTTGTTTGACTTCATTGACAGTGTTCAAACGCTCCTCAACATTATCTTGTTCAACTGATAAATTGACTAAAGCCATAGCATACCGTAAGGCAATACTTTCCGAGTGCTTGAAGCTATCAAAAATTTGTTTGAC